>NZ_JBEXHP010000024.1:0-68936 GCF_040607895.1 Micromonospora sp. NPDC005220 | reverse complement strand
GCAGCGCCTCCTCGCCGGCGCGCAGGTCGGCCCGGGTCAGCAGGGCCCACGAGTCGAGCAGCAGCACCGCGCCGTAGCCGCCCTCGGCGACCGGCTCGGCGCCCGGGGTGGCCACCACCAGGGCCGCGCCGCCGGGCACGTCGGTGAGCACCTCCTCGCGCCCCGAGGTGCGCACCGTCACACCGGGGAACGCCCGGCCCAACTCCTCGGCGGTCCGCCGAGCGCCGGTCACCGCGGCCCGCAGCCGCCGCCCACCGCACTCCGGGCAGGCGTACGCGGCCGCCACCCGGGCACACCACCGGCAGGCCGGGGTGCCGCCCGCCGAGGGCAGCGCGAGCGGGCCGGCACAGTTCACGCAGCGGGCCGGGGTGCGGCACTCGGCGCAGGAGACCGACGGCAGGTAGCCGCGTCGGGGCACCTGCACCAGCACCGGCAGGTCCTGCCGGAGCGCGTCCCGGGCGGCCGTCCAGGCCAGGCTGGGCAGCCGGGCGGTGGCGGCCCCGGGGTCCCGGGCCAGTTGCGGGTCGTCACCGGTCGGCGCGATGGCCGGGATCCGCGCCCGCAGGGTGCTCCGGTCGGCGACCACCTCCGCGGCCCAACCGGTCTCCACCAGCAGCTGCGCCTCGGCCGTCCGGGCGTACCCGCCAACGAGCGCCCCCGCCTCGGCGAGGTGGGCGCGGGTGAGCAGCACGTCGCGGGCGTGCGGGTAGGGCGCCCGGGGCTCGGAGTGCAGGTCGTCGCCGTCGTCCCAGATGGCGACGAGGCCGAGCCGGGCCACCGGGGCGAACATCGCCGCCCGGGTGCCGATGACCACCGGCACCTGTTCACGGCGGGCCGCGAGGAACGCCCGGTAACGCCGGGCCGGGCCGAGCGCGGCGGAGAGACTGACGTGTCGCCCCGGGCCGAGCACGCCGGTGAGCGCGGCGTCCAGGCGGTCGAGGTCACGCGCGTCGGGCACCACGACCACCGCGCCACGCCCACCGGCGACGGTGGCCGCCACCGCGTCGGCGTAGCGGGCCGCCCAGTCCTCACCGGGCAGCGCCGACCAGACCGCGCGGGGCGCTCGGCCGTCGGCGAGCGCTCGCAGCAGGGCCGGGCCGGTCGGATAGTCGCGCCACCCGCGCGGGTCGACCGCCTCGGTGGGGGCCGCCTCTATGGGGGCCGCCTCGATGGGGGCCGCCGGGGCGGGCTGGTCGTCGCGGGGCTCCTTCTCCACCCGCGCGTGCCGGGGTGGCACGGCGAGCCGCAGCACGTCGGCGAGGCTGCCCGCGTACCGGTCGGCGACCGCCCGGGCCAGCCGGGCGATCTCCGGGGCCAGCACCGGCTCCGGCGAGACCACCTTCTCCAGGTACGCGAGGCGGCCGGTGTGCCCGGAGTCGTCGGAGCGCGACAGCAACCACCCGTCGACGAGTTGCCCGGCGAAGCGCACCTTCACCCGGGTACCGGGCACCGCCACCTCGTCCAGCTCCGCCGGCACCAGGTAGTCGAAGGGCCGGTCCAGGTGCGCCAGCCCGACATCCACGCAGACGCGCGCGACCGGCGACCCATCCGCGGGTCGCCGGTCGCTGCGCTTGGTGGCGGTCAGGCTCCCGCGGCCGACTTGAGGTCGGCGGCCCGGTCGGTGCTCTCCCAGGTCAGGTCCGGCAGCTCCCGGCCGAAGTGGCCGTACGCGGCGGTCTGCTGGTAGATCGGGCGGAGCAGGTTGAGGTCCCGGATGATCGCGGCCGGACGCAGGTCGAACACCTCGGCGACGGCCTTCTCGATCGAGGAGACAGGCACCGTCTCGGTGCCGAACGTCTCGATGAACAGGCTCACCGGGTGCGCCTTGCCGATGGCGTAGGCGACCTGCGCCTCGCACCGCTCGGCCAGACCGGCGGCGACCACGTTCTTGGCCACCCAGCGCATCGCGTACGCGGCCGAGCGGTCCACCTTGGACGGGTCCTTGCCGGAGAACGCGCCGCCACCGTGCCGGGCGTACCCGCCGTAGGTGTCGACGATGATCTTGCGGCCGGTCAGCCCGGCGTCACCCATCGGGCCGCCGATCTCGAACCGGCCGGTCGGGTTGACCAGCAGCCGGTAGCCGTCGGTGTCCAGACCGAGGCTCTCCAGCTCCGGGGCGATCACGTGGTCGCGCACGTCCGGGGTGAGCAGTGAGTCCAGCGAGATGTCGGCGGCGTGCTGGCTGGACACGACCACGGTGTTCAGCCGGACCGGGCGCAGCCCCTCGTACTCGATGGTGACCTGGGTCTTGCCGTCCGGCCGCAGGTAAGGGATCGTGCCGTCCTTGCGCACCGCCGAGAGGCGGCGGGCCAGCCGGTGGGCGAGCGCGATCGGCAGCGGCATCAACTCGGGCGTCTCCGAGCAGGCGAAGCCGAACATCATGCCCTGGTCGCCGGCGCCCTGCGCGTCCAGTGCGCTCTCCGACGCGCCGGTCCGCAGCTCGAAGGCGTTGTCCACACCCTGCGCGATGTCCTCGGACTGCGCGCCGATGGAGACGCTGACCCCGCAGGAGGCGCCGTCGAAGCCCTTCTTCGACGAGTCGTAGCCGATGTCGAGGATGGTCCGGCGGACGATCGTCGGGATGTCGGCGTACGCCTTGGTGGTCACCTCACCGGCGATGTGCACCTGACCGGTGGTGATCATGGTCTCCACCGCTACGCGGCTGTGCGGGTCCTCGGCCAGCAGCGCGTCGAGGATGCCATCGCTGATCTGGTCAGCGATCTTGTCCGGGTGGCCTTCCGTGACCGATTCGGACGTGAAGAGACGGCGTGTCACGGCACTCCTAAGCGTGTGAGGTCGTTCCGCGGCAGTCTAATCATCACTGCGGTCGGTGTCGGGCCCGGTCGCGCCCTGTTCCACCCGTCAGGAGCGGCCGGGCAGCCGCGCCACGACGAGATCCCAGACAGCGTCGGCCACCGCCTCCTTGGCCTGCTCGGGCAGCCGGCTGACCGAACCGTCCGCGCCGATGACCGTCACCGTGTTGGTGTCGGCGCCGAAGACCAGGTCCGGACCAACCTCGTTGACCACGATCAGGTCGGCCCGCTTCCGGGCGAGTTTCGCCCGGCCGTTGGCCTCGGCATCGCCGGTTTCGGCGGCGAACACCACCAGCACCTGCTCCGGTCGTTTGCGCTGGCCGAGCTCCGCCGCGATGTCCGGGTTCGTGACGAGCTCGATGGTGGGCGCGACACCGTCGTCCGACTTCTTGATTTTGCCAGGCGCGTACGTCGCGGGCCGGAAATCGGCCGGAGCCGCCGCCATCACCACCGCGTCGGCCTCGTCGGCGGCCTTGACTGTCGCCTCCCGCAGCTCGGCGGTGCTGCCCACCCGGATCAGGTCGACCCCGGCCGGGTCGGCGAGGCCGACGTTGGCCGCGATCAGTGTGACCCGGGCACCCCGGGCGACCGCCGCGCGGGCGAACGCGTACCCCTGCTTGCCCGACGACCGGTTGCCCAGGAAGCGCACCGGGTCCAGCGGCTCGCGGGTGCCACCGGCGGTGACGACCACCCGGCGGCCGGTCAGGTCGGCGGGGGCGGAGTCGCCGCGGGCCAGCAACCGAGCGGCGACGGCGAAGATCTCCGCCGGGTCGGGCAGCCGGCCCTTGCCGGTGTCGGCGCCGGTGAGCCGGCCGACGGCGGGCTCGATGACCCGTACACCCCGGGAGCGCAGCGTGGCGACGTTGGCCACGGTGGCGGGGTGCTCCCACATCTCGGTGTGCATGGCCGGGGCCAGCAGGACCGGGCAGCGGGCGGTCAGCAGGGTGTTGGTCAGCAGGTCGTCGGCGAGGCCGTGCGCGGCCTTGGCGAGCAGGTCGGTGGTGGTCGGCGCGACCACCACCAGGTCGGCCTGCTTACCGAGCCGGACGTGTGGCACCTCGTGCACGTCGGTCCAGACGTCGTCGGCGACCGGTTGACCGGAGAGCGCGGCCCAGGTCGGCGCCCCAACGAAGCGGAGCGCCGACGCGGTTGGCACGACCCGAACCCGGTGACCCGATTCGGTGAAGAGTCGCAGCAGCTCGCACGCCTTGTAGGCGGCGATGCCGCCACCGACCCCGAGGACGATCGAGGCGGACATCGGCCAGCGGGGGGTTACGGCTGGTCGGTCGGCTCGGCGGTGAGCAGGCCCGAGTTGATCTCGCGCATGGCGATCGAGAGGGGCTTCTCCTGCGGGGTGGTCTCGACGAGCGGACCGACGTACTCCAGCAGACCCTCACCGAGCTGGCTGTAGTAGGCGTTGACCTGGCGCGCGCGCTTGGCGGCGAAGATGACCAGCGCGTACTTCGACGTCGTCTTCTCGAGGAGCTCGTCGATCGGCGGGTTGGTGATGCCTTCGGGGTTGGCGATGGATCCCACGAATTAACCTCTGCGTCTTTCGAGCCGCGCGGACGCGGTGCTGAGTCTCAACGGCGGCCGACCGTCAGCCACGCACGCGCGACCAGGCCGGATCCGGATAAGAAGAACCGAGTAAGCCTACCAGCTCGTCGACCACCCGTTCGGTGTGGTCGTGGGTCAGCGTGTGCTCGACGGTGGCGGCCACCGTGGCGGCGGGCAGGTACCCGGGTGGGCTCAGCAGCACCAGCCGGGCATCGGGAAGGCGGGCCCGGACCACTGTGGCGCCGCGCAGGTCGAGCGGGAGCAGCACCGGCTGTCCGGCGTCGAGTCGGGCCCGCAGCGGTGGGTACGGGGTGCCCCGGCGGTGTGAGCCGATCCGGGACCACTCCAACAGCTCGCCGTCGACGATCCACCGATCGAACTCGGCGGGGGCGAGGAAGACGCGATCCACCCCGTCGATCTCCGCCTCCCGGCGCGGCCTGGTGGTTGCCGCAACCGGGATCCACACGGACGGAGAACGCGCCCGGACGAGCTCGACGACACTCTCCCTGCCGGAACCCGAAGGTCCGGCCAGGACAGTGAGCCGAGCCGCCGGGCGCGCCTCGTCATCCGTGCTCACTGCTTGTTTCTACACGCTGCCAGGTTCAGTTGGCGGCGAACTCTCCAAGCAGTGCCTTGCGCTGCTGCTCGCCGAGGCCACGGAGGCGACGGCTGTCGGCGATCTTGAGCTTCTCCATGATCTGGGTAGCCCGGATCTTGCCGATGCCCGGCATGGCCTGCAGGACGGCCGACACCTTGAGCTTGCCGACGACGTCGTCGCTCTCGGCCCGCTCGAGGACAGCACCGAGGGTGGTCTTGCCCTGCTTGAGCTGCTCCTTCAGCTGAGCACGGGCCTTGCGGATCTCCGCGGCCTTCTCGAGCGCGGCAGCGCGTTGTTCGGGGGTCAGTGACGGGAGCGGCACCAGTTCTCCTCAGGTCCCTATCGCGGCGGGCGGGGCGCACCGCCGCATCTGTGAAACGTGGTGTCGCTGTGAACCAAGGGGTCCATGGTTCCCAGCGCGGGGAAAACTAGCGGCCAACGGAGCTTTCGGCAACGTGGGGCCGCATGATCACCGTAGAGTGACCGACCCGTCAGTCAGTCACCGGGCAGGCAGAACGGCCCGGCAGTCGACCAGCACGCGGTCCGCGGCGGCCCGCAGCGCGGTCACGTCGGGGCCGGCCGAGAGCACTTCCCGGGAGTACGACGGGAGCACCGAGGCGAGGCTCGAACCGAAGACGGTACGCAGATCGGCTGCCCCGGCACCCTGCGCACCGAGCCCCGGAGCGAGCAGTGGGCCACCCACACCGGAGAGGTCGTGACCGGTGTCACCGATGGTCGCCCCCACCACCAGACCGAAGCTCCCGAGCGGCGATGCACCCCTGTTGAGCTGCGAAATCTCGTCGATCACGGTCTGCGCCACGGTGCGGCCGTCGGCCGTGACGGCCCGCTGCACGGCCGCGCCCTCGGGGTTGGAGGTGAGGGCCAGCACGAACACCCCGCCGCCGTGCTCGGCGGCCAGTTCGAACATCGGCGCCAGCGAACCGACCCCGAGGTACGGGCTCGCGGTGACCGCGTCGACATACATGGGGCTGGATGGATCAAGGTACGCGGCGGCGTACGCGCTCACCGTCGAGCCGATGTCGCCGCGCTTGACGTCCAGCAGAACGAGCGAGCCAGCATCCCGTAACTGTCGGATAGTTGACTCAAGAATCGCCATACCTCGGGATCCGAACCGCTCGAAAAAGGCCGACTGAGGCTTGACTACCGCAACCCGGTCACCGAGGGCTTCCACGACGGTCCGGCTGAACCGGTCGAGCCCCTCAACGTCGTCCGGGAGGCCCCATTGGGCCAGCAAACCGGGATGCGGGTCGATGCCCACACAGAGTGGGCCCCGCTCGGTGATCGCCCGGTGTAGCCGGGTACCGAAGCTCTCCATCCGTCTTCCCCTCATCTCGTCCGGGCGGCTGCCCCGCCCGGGTAACCATCGACCCGGTGACCGGGCCGACTCAGCCGGCCGCCACCGCCGCCGCCACCCCGGTCGCGATCCGGGCCAGGTCGACGTCGTCGGTGACGTACGGCGGCATCGTGTAGATCAGGTCGCGGAACGGACGCAGCCACACCCCCTGGTCGACAGCGGCCGCGGTCGCCGCGGCGAGGTCGACCTCGTGATCGAGCTGGACCACGCCGATCGCGCCGAGCACCCGTACGTCGGCCACGCCCGGCGTGCCGCGCAGCGGCTCCAGGCCGGCGCGCAGGCCGGCGCCGACCCTGGCGACCTGCCCGGCCCAGTCTCCGGCCCGCAGCAGCCCGATGGAGGCGTTCGCCACCGCGCAGGCCAGCGGGTTGCCCATGAACGTGGGCCCGTGCGCCAGCACACCGGTCGCCGAGATGCCCCGGGCGACCTCCGGGGTGCACAGGGTCGCCGCGAGGGTCAGGTAGCCGCCGGTCAGCGCCTTGCCCACGCACAGCACGTCCGGCGTCACCCCGGCGTGCTCGGCCGCGAACATTCGCCCGGTGCGGCCGAACCCGGTGGCGATCTCGTCGAAGATCAGCAGAATTCCGTGCGCGCGGGTCACCTCGCGCAGCACCCGCAGATAGCCCGGGTGGTGGAAGCGCATCCCGCCGGCGCCCTGCACGACGGGCTCGACGATCACCGCGGCCAACTCGTCGGCGTACCGCTCGACCGTCTCCACCAACGCCGCCACGTACGCGTCGTCGGGCGGGTCGGTGAAGCCGCCCGGCGGCACCGGGGCGAACACCTGCCGGGGCAGCACGTCTCCCCAGAGGTGGTGCATGCCGCCCTCCGGGTCGCAGACGCTCATCGGATGGAACGTGTCGCCGTGGTAGCCACCCCGCCAGGTCGCCAGCCGGCGCCGCTGCGGCCGCCCGACGGCCCGCTGGTACTGCAGGCACATCTTCACCGCCACCTCGACGCTGACCGAGCCGGAGTCGGCCAGGAACACGTGCTCCAAGCCGTCCGGGGTCAGCTCGACAAGTGTCCGGGCGAGCTGCACCGCCGGCTCGTGGGTGAGCCCACCGAACATCACGTGGCTCATCCGGCCGAGCTGGTCGGTCACCGCCGCGTCCAGCACCGGGTGCCGGTACCCGTGGATCGCCGCCCACCAGGACGACATCCCGTCCACCAGCTCCCGCCCGTCGGCCAGCCGCAGCCGTACCCCCTCGGCGCTCTGCACCAGGTACGGCCCGCTTGCCGGCGGCAGCGCGGCGTACGGGTGCCAGACGTGGGCCCGGTCCGCGGCCAGAATCTCCTCGGGTGTCACGCGTACTCCATTCCAGGCACGAACGGTCCGGACCGTGGCCGTCCGGCGGCCGGGTCGAATGACTTCTTCGCCCGCCTTTGCTCTGCACCCGTGGATGCGCCACCGGGCGTGCGACCCCGGGGCGCGCGACCCAGGGGCGTCCGGCCCCGGGGCGTCCGACCCCCGGCGTCCGACCCCCGGCGTCCGACCCCGAGGCGTCCGACCCCGAGGCGTCCGACCCCGGGGCATCCGGCCACGGGCACCCGGCCCCGGGCGTGCGACCCCGGGCATCCGGGTGGCGCACCGGGGGGTGCAGAGCAAAGGCGGCGGCAGTGGCGATGGGCTCCCCGGCGCGTTGCTGGCTCGGCGCCGGTCGGGCCGGGCCGGCAACGCGCCGGGGATGGTCACCGGCCGGCGACCGGGTCCGGCGCCGCAGTCGTGGCCGCCGCCCGGGCGGCGGCGCGGACCAGGGCCGGGCCCCGGTAGATGAAGCCGGTGTAGAGCTGCACCAGGGCGGCTCCGGCATCGAACATCCGCGCCGCGTCGTCCGGATCCAGCACCCCGCCGACGCCGATGATCGGCAGCCGGCCGCCGGTCTCCCGGTGGACGAAGGCGACCACGTCGCGGGCCCGCCCGGTAAGCGGCCGACCGGAGAGCCCGCCGGCCTGCGCGCCACGCTCGACGTCACCGCTGGCCAGCCCGTCCCGGGACAGGGTGGTGTTGGTGGCGATCACCCCGGCGGCGCCCCGGGCCAGGCAGACCTCCAGCAGCTCGGCGATCGCCGCCTCGGTCAAATCTGGTGCGATCTTGACCAGCACCGGCTTCTCCCCCACCAGCGCGCCGAGCAGGGCGTCCAGGTGGGCCTTGTCCTGCAACGACCGCAGGCCCGGGGTGTTCGGTGAGGACACGTTCACCGCGAAGTAGTCACCGTGCCCCCGCAACGCCCGGTACGAGGCGAGGTAGTCCTCGACCGCCTCGTCCAGCGGGGTCACCTTCGACTTGCCCAGCGAGATGCCCAGCGGCACCCCGAGCGGGCGCGGCAGCGCCGCCAGCCGGGCGGCCAACGCGGCGGCCCCGGCGTTGTTGAAGCCCATCCGGTTGACCACCGCCTCGCTGGCCGGCAGCCGGAACAGCCGCGGCCGGGGGTTGCCCGGCTGGGCGTGCGCGGTGACCGTGCCGACCTCGACGAAACCGAAGCCGAGCGCCGGCCAGGCCGGCAGCGCCGCGCCGTCCTTGTCCATGCCGGCGGCCAACCCGACCGGGTTGGGGAACCGCACCCCGAACACCGTGCGCGGCGCGTCGACCGCGTACCGGGCCCGCAACGCGGCGAGCGCGGCCGGTCGCCGCGACAGGGCGGTCAACCGCCGCAGCGTCCACTCGTGCGCCGCCTCGGCGTCCCCGCCCCCCAGCCGGAACAACCACGGCCGAACAACCCGCTCGAACAGCGTCACTGGGCCGCCCGCAGGATGGCGTGCAAATCCTGCAGAGGGCGGACCTGCATGTCACCGCGGATACGGGCCTCGATGCCCATCACCGCCGCCGCCGCGCCGGGGACCGTGGTGATGCAGGGGATGTCCGCGGTGACGGCCGCGCTGCGGATCTCGTAACCGTCGGAGCGGGCACTCGCGCCCGAGCCCTGCGGCGTGTTGATCACGAGCGCGACGTCGCCACGAAGGATCAGCGACACCGCATCGTCGCCCTCACCGGCCTGGTAGTGCTTCCGGATCTGCTCGCAGGCGATGCCGTGCCGGCGCAGCACCTCGGCGGTGCCGGCGGTGGCGACGATCTCGAAGCCCAGGTCGGCCAGCCGCTTGATCGGGAAGATCATGCCGCGCTTGTCCCGGTTGGCCACCGAGACGAAGATCTTCCCGGCGGTCGGCAGCGACCCGTACGCGGCCGACTGGCTCTTGGCGAAGGCGTGCCCGAAGTTGGTGTCGATGCCCATCACCTCGCCGGTCGACTTCATCTCCGGCCCGAGCAGCGAGTCGATCCCCTTGCCCGCGCGGGTCCGGAAGCGCTTGAACGGCAGCACCGCCTCCTTGACCGCGATCGGCGCGTCGGCGGGCATCGTGCCGCCGTCCCCGGTCGCGGGCAGCAGGCCCTCGGCGCGCAGCTCGGCGATGGTCGCGCCGAGCGCGATCCGGGCGGCCGCCTTGGCCAGCGGCACCGCCGTGGCCTTGGAGACGAACGGGACGGTCCGCGACGCGCGCGGGTTGGCCTCCAGCACGTAGAGCACGTCGTCCTTCAGCGCGTACTGCACGTTGAGCAGGCCGCGGACGCCGACGCCACGGGCGATGGCCTCGGTGTAGCGGCGGACCTCGGCCAGGTGCGACCCCGCGAGGGTGATCGGCGGCAGCGCGCAGGACGAGTCGCCGGAGTGGATGCCGGCCTCCTCGATGTGCTCCATCACGCCGCCGATGTAGACCTCACCGTCGGCGTCGCAGAGCGCGTCCACGTCGATCTCGATGGCGTCGTCGAGGAACCGGTCCACCAGCACCGGGTGGTCCGGCGAGATGTCGGTGGCCCGGCCGATGTAGTCGCGCAGCGTCGGGTCGTCGTAGACGATCTCCATGCCCCGGCCGCCCAGCACGTACGACGGCCGGACCAGCACCGGGTAGCCGATCTCGTCGGCGATCGTCTTGGCCTCGTCGTACGAGGTGGCCATGCCGTGCGCCGGCGCGCGCAGCCCGGCGCGGGCCAGCAACGCGCCGAACGCGCCCCGCTCCTCGGCCAGGTGGATCGACTCCGGGGAGGTGCCGACGATCGGCACACCGGCGTTCTTGAGCCGCTGCGCCAGCCCCAGCGGGGTCTGCCCGCCGAGCTGGACGACCACCCCGACCACGCCCGGCCCGCCGGCCGCCCGGCCGGACGAGTCCTCGGCGTGCCAGACCTCCAGCACGTCCTCGAAGGTCAGTGGTTCGAAGTAGAGCCGGTCGGCGGTGTCGTAGTCGGTGGAGACCGTCTCCGGGTTGCAGTTGACCATGACGGTCTCGTAACCGGTGCCTGCGGCACCGGAACCGGACGCAGCGGCTGCACCGATCGGCGCGCTTCGCAGCGCTTGTACCGCGTGCACGCAGGAGTAGTCGAACTCGATGCCCTGCCCGATCCGGTTCGGGCCGGAGCCCAGGATCAGCACCTTGGGCCGGTCCGAGGGCACGACCTCGGTCTCCAGGTCGTACGTCGAGTAGTGGTACGGCGTGGTCGCCTCGAACTCGGCCGCGCAGGTGTCCACGGTCTTGTAGACCGGGCGCACGTCGAGTCGGTGCCGCAGGGTCCGTACGCCGTCCTCGGCGGCCAACTCCGGGCGCAGCGCGGCGAGCTGCCGGTCGGACAGACCGGCCCGCTTGGCGCGGCGCAGCAGGTCGGCGTCGAGCACCGGCGCGTCGACGATCTCAGCGCGCAGCTCGATCAGCGCGGCGATCTGGTCCAGGAACCACGGGTCGATCCCGCCGGACGCCTCGGCGACCTCGGCGATCGACGCGCCGAGCCGCAGCGCCCGCTCCACCGTGTACAGCCGGCCGTCGTGCGGGATCCGCAGCGCGGCGAGAGTGTCCGCCAGAGTGACATCCGCTGGGTCCGGAGTGGTCCAGAAACCAGATGATCGGGTCTCCATCGAGCGCATCGCCTTGTTCAGCGCCTCGGTGAAGTTACGCCCGAGGCTCATCGCCTCGCCCACCGACTTCATCGTGGTGGTCAGCTCCGGGTCCGCGCCGGGGAACTTCTCGAACGCGAACCGGGGGATCTTCACCACCACGTAGTCGAGCGACGGCTCGAACGCCGCCGGGGTCTTCAGGGTGATGTCGTTGGGGATCTCGTCGAGCGTGTAGCCGATGGCCAGCTTCGCGGCGATCTTCGCGATCGGGAAGCCGGTCGCCTTGGAGGCCAGCGCCGAGGACCGCGACACCCGGGGGTTCATCTCGATCACGACGATCCGGCCATCGACCGGGTTGACCGCGAACTGGATGTTGCAGCCGCCGGTGTCCACCCCGACCTCGCGCAGCACGGCGATGCCCAGGTCACGAAGGTGCTGGTACTCCCGGTCGGTGAGCGTCATGGCCGGGGCCACGGTGACGCTGTCGCCGGTGTGCACACCCATCGGGTCGATGTTCTCGATCGAGCAGACCACCACCACGTTGTCGTGCCGGTCGCGCATCAGCTCAAGCTCGTACTCCTTCCAGCCGAGCACGCTCTCCTCGATGAGCACCTCGTGCACCGGGCTGGCGGCCAGGCCGTCACCGGCGATGCGGGCCAGGTCCTCCGGGGTGTGCGCCATGCCGGAGCCCAGGCCACCCATGGTGAACGACGGCCGGATCACCACCGGCAGGCCCAGCTCGGCGACTGTCGCCTCGACCTCGTCCATCGAGTGGCAGACCCGCGAGCGGGGCACCAGCCCGGTCGGGTCCTCGATGCCGAGGCGTACGCCGGCCTTCGCCACGATCTCCTTGAACAGCTGCCGGTCCTCGCCCCGGTTGATGGCGTCGATGTTCGCGCCGATCAGCTCCACGCCGTACTTCTCCAGCACACCGGCCTCGTGCAGGGCGACGGCCGTGTTCAGCGCGGTCTGCCCGCCGAGGGTCGCGAGGATCGCGTCCGGGCGCTCCTTGGCGATGACCAGCTCCACGAACTCCGGGGTGATCGGCTCGACGTAGGTCGCGTCGGCGAACTCCGGGTCCGTCATGATCGTCGCCGGGTTGGAGTTGACCAGGCTGACCCGGATCCCCTCGCTGCGCAGGACCCGGCAGGCCTGGGTGCCGGAGTAGTCGAACTCGCAGGCCTGCCCGATGACGATCGGCCCGGAGCCGATCACGAGGATGTGCTGGAGATCGGTCCGCTTAGGCATTGCTGCGCCCCTTGCTGTGGGTCCGGCCCTCACTGGGCCGCCGGTCGAGGGCACGGCCCTCGATCAGCTCGGCGAATCGGTCGAAGAGGTAGTCCGCGTCGTGCGGGCCGGCCGCCGCCTCCGGGTGGTACTGAACGGTGAAGGCGGGCAGGTCCACGGCTCGCAGCCCCTCGACCACGTTGTCATTGAGGCAGACGTGCGACACCCGTACGCCACCGAAGTCGGTGTCGATCACCTGGTCGGGGACGACCGCGCCGACGCCAGCACCGGGCACCTGGACCGCGAAGCCGTGGTTGTGGCTGGTCACCTCGACCTTGCCGGTGACCCGGTCGAGCACCGGCTGGTTGATGCCCCGGTGGCCGTAGCCCAGCTTGTAGGTGCCGAAGCCGAGCGCCCGACCGAGGATCTGGCTGCCGAAGCAGATGCCGAACAGCGGCACCTCCCGGCGCAGCGCCTCCCGGGCCAGCTCCACCGGGGCGTCGGCGGTGGCGGGGTCGCCCGGACCGGGCGACAGGAAGATCGCGTCGGCGCCGGTGGCGAGCATCTGCTCGATGCTCGACGACGCCGGCAGCACGTGGGTGGTCACCCCGCGGGTGGCCAGCCGACGCGGCACGTTGCGCTTGATGCCCAGGTCCAGGGCGGCCACGGTGAACCGGTGCTCGCCCAGGGCCTCGACGACGTACGGCTGGGGGGTGCTCACCTCGGCGGACAGGTCCGCGCCGACCATCTGCGGCGCCTGGCGGACCCGGGCCAGCAGGCTCTGCGGGTCGTTGTCGACGCTGGAGATGCCCACCCGCATGGCGCCGCGCTCGCGCAGGTGCCGGGTCAGCGCCCGGGTGTCCACCCCGCTGATGCCCACCACGCCCTCGGTGGCGAGGCGGTCCTCCAGAGAACCGGTGGCCCGCCAGTTGGAGCCGATCCGGGCCGGGTCACGGACGACGTAGCCGGCGACCCAGATCCGACCGGACTCGTCGTCCTCGCCGTTGACGCCGGTGTTGCCGATGTGTGGCGCGGTCTGCACGACCACCTGACGGTGGTACGACGGGTCGGTCAGAGTCTCCTGGTAACCGGTCATACCGGTGGTGAAGACCGCCTCGCCGAAGGTCTCCCCGACACTGCCGTACGCCTCGCCGGGGAACGTGCGCCCGTCCTCCAGCACCAGGATTGCGGGTCTGCGCTTGACCATTACTTGACCGCCTTTCCGTCCAGGACCGTCGGCTCGCCGCGCAGGAAGGTCGCCACGATGCGACCTGGCAGCGTCATGCGGGCGTACGGGGTGTTGCGACTGCGACTGGCCATCTCCGCCGGCTCGATGGTGCGGCGGGCGGCCGGGTCGATCACTGTCAGGTTGGCCGGCACACCCGGCGCGGGGTCGACGCCGTGCCCGGTGAGGCCGGCGATCCGGGCGGGGGTGCGCGACATCCGCTCGGCGATCAGGTCCCACTCGGGGCCGAGCACGTCGAGCGCGATGGAGAGGGCCGTCTCCAGGCCGAGCATCCCCGGCCGGGCGTACGCCCACTCGCACTCCTTGTCCTCCACGGCGTGCGGGGCGTGGTCGGTGGCGATCACGTCGATCACCCCGTCGGCGAGGGCGGCGCGCAACGCGGTGATGTCCGCGGCGGTGCGCAGCGGTGGGTTCACCTTGAAGACCGGGTCGTAGGTTTCCGCTCGCTCGTCGGTGAGCAGCAGGTGGTGCGGGGTCACCTCGGCGGTCACGCGTACCCCGCGGGCCTTTGCCTGGCGCAGCACCTCGACGCTGCCGGCGGTGGAGACGTGGCAGACGTGCAGTCGGCTGCCCACGTGCTCGGCGAGCAGCACGTCCCGGGCGATGATCGCCTCCTCGGCGACGGCCGGCCAGCCGATCAGGCCGAGCCGGGTGGAGACCTCGCCCTCGTGCATCTGGGCGCCCTCGGTGAGCCGGGGCTCCTCGGCGTGCTGGGCGATGATCCCGTCGAACGCCTTGACGTACTCCAGGGCTCGGCGCATCAGCAACGGGTCGGCGACGCAGTGCCCGTCGTCGGAGAAGATCCGCACCCGGGCCGCCGAGTCGGCCATCGCGCCCAGCTCGGCCAGCCGCTCGCCGGCCAGCCCGACGGTGACCGCGCCGATCGGCTGCACGTCGACCAGGCTGGCTTCCCGGCCGAGCCGCCAGACCTGCTCGACCACGCCCGCGGTGTCCGCGACCGGCGACGTGTTGGCCATCGCGCAGACCGCCGTGTAGCCACCCAGCGCCGCCGCCCGGGAACCGGACTCGACGGTCTCGGCGTCCTCCCGGCCGGGTTCGCGCAGGTGGGTGTGCAGGTCGACCAGACCGGGCAGGGCGACCAGGCCGGTGCCGTCGATGACGGTGGCGTCCGGCGCGGACAGCCCCGTGGCGACCTCGGCGACGACGCCGTCGCGGATCAGCAGGTCGGTCGGCGCGGCGCCGACGATGCTCACGCTGGTGATGAGGTACGCGGTCACCGGTTGTTCCCTCCGAGCAGCAGGTACAGAACAGCCATCCGGACGGAGACTCCGTTGGTGACCTGTTCGACGATCGTGGAGCGGGGTGAGTCGGCGACCTCGGGGGTGATCTCCATCCCCCGGTTCATCGGGCCGGGGTGCATGACGATCGCGTGTTCGGGCAGCCGGCGCATCCGCGGCCCGTCCAGCCCGTAGCGGCGGGCGTACTCGCGCGCGGAGGGGAAGTAGGAGTCGTTCATCCGTTCCCGCTGCACACGCAGCATCATCACCACGTCCACGTTCGGCAGGACGGAGTCGAGGTCGTAGGAGACATCGGTGCCGGGGGCGAGGGCGCCCGCGATGTCGACCGGGATGAGGGTCGGCGGGCCGACCAGGGTGACCTTGGCGCCGAGGGTGGAGAGCAACAGCACGTTGGAGCGGGCGACCCGGGAGTGCAGCACGTCCCCGACCACCGCGACCGACAGGCCGGCGAGCCGGCCCAGCCGGGCCCGCATGGTGTACGCGTCGAGCAGCGCCTGGGTGGGGTGCTCGTGGGTGCCGTCGCCGGCGTTGACCACCGACCCGTCGACCCAGTTGGCCAGCCGGTGCGGGGCGCCCGAGGCGGGGTGCCGGACGACCACCGCGTCGGCGCCCATGGCCTGGAGCGTCAGGGCGGTGTCCTTCAGGCTCTCGCCCTTGGTGACGCTGGACCCCTTCGCGGAAAAGTTGATCACGTCGGCGCTGAGCCGCTTCGCCGCCGCCTCGAAGGAGATCCGGGTACGCGTGGAGTCCTCGTAGAAGAGGTTCACCACGGTCCGTCCCCGCAGCGCGGGCAGCTTCTTGATCTCCCGGCCGGCGACCGTGGCCATCTCGGCGGCGGTGTCCAGGATCTCGGTGGCGGTGTCGGCGTCCAGGTCCCCACCGGAGAGCAGATGCTTGATCACGACTGGGTTCCCCCGTAGAGCTTGACCTCGTCCGTACCGTCGATCTCGGCGAGCGTCACCTTGACGCTCTCGGCGAGCGACGTCGGGATGTTCTTGCCGACGTAGTCGGCGCGGATCGGCAGCTCCCGGTGGCCCCGATCGACCAGAACGGCGAGTTGCACCGACGCCGGGCGGCCCACGTCGTTGAGCGCGTCGAGCGCGGCCCGGACGGTGCGGCCGGAGAAGAGCACGTCGTCGACCAGGATGACCCGTTTGCCGTCGATCCCGCCGGACGGCAGCTCGGTCGGGCCCACCGCGCGGGTGGCGTGCCGACGGAGGTCGTCGCGGTACAGAGTGATGTCGAGCACACCGACCGGTACGGCGACGTCCTCGAAGGTGCTGATCCGGTCGGCGAGCCGCCGGGCGAGGGGGGTGCCCCGGGTGGGAATCCCCAGCAGCACCGTGTTCTCGGCGCCCTGGGTCTTCTCCAGGATCTGATGGGCGATGCGGTCGACCACGCGTTGCACGTCGGCGCTGGCGAGGATCACCTTCACCGAGGGTTGTCGCGGTGGTGACGAGCGGGCAGCCGGTGGGTATGCCACGGCGGACCTCCTTCCCCGCCTCACGGGACGGGTCGTTAAAGGATGTCGGGCACCTCCGGCCGGACCGTTCAGCAGACCTGGGCCGGGGCTTCCGCCACGTTACCAGTGGTCACCGGGCCGATGGACGGCGGCCGCTGACCAATGGATCAGGCGCCGGAAAAGGGGATAACTTCCCGGACGCTCCCCAACGGTAGGGTCACGACCACTTGACCAGGTGTCGCATTCCCCGTACCGTCACGCTCCGTAGCGATCGACGGGAGAACCCCGAGCAGCACTGGGAGTGTCCGAATGCCCTCTGAATACGCCAAGTCTCTGGGCGCCCGCCTGCGCTCCATCCGCCAGCAGCAGGGTCTCTCCCTGCAGGGTGTGGAGGAGAAGTCGAACGGGCGGTGGAAGGCCGTGGTGGTCGGCTCGTACGAGCGTGGCGACCGGGCCGTGACCGTGTCCCGGCTGGCCGAGTTGGCCGAGTTCTACCGCGTACCCGTCTCCGAGCTGCTGCCTGACGGCAGTGGCGTCCGTCACGAGCCCACCAGCAAGATTGTTCTGGACCTGGAGCGGCTCTACGACGAGGCCTCCGAGGACCTGGCCTACGTCGCCCGCTACGCCCGCGCCATCCAGCAGCAGCGCGGCGACTACAACGGCCGGGTGCTCTCCATCCGCGCCGACGACCTGCGGGCGCTCGCGATCGTCTACGACGCCTCACCGTCGGGCCTGATCGAGCGTCTCACCGAGCACGGTGTGCTGGTGGCCGACCCGCGGGCGTTCTTCGCCTCCTGATCTACCGCTTCACCGAAAGGGCCCGTGCCGGTTGGCACGGGCCCTTTCGCGGTACGGCGTTCGGTGCGGACGCTCAGCGGGTGGCGTACTCGGCGATCCGGCCGAGCACTCCGTTGAGGAAGCGCGGCGAATCGTCTGTCGACATCTGTCGGGCCAGCTCCACGGCCTCGCTGATCGCCACCGCGTCGTCGATCTCGTCGACGTAGAGCAACTCGTAGACGGCGATCCGGGCCAGGTTACGGTCGACGACCGGCATCCGCTCCAGGGTCCACCCCTCGGCGTAGCTGGCGATCAGCTCGTCGATCCGGTTGAGGTGCTCGGCGACCCCTTCGACCAGGCCCACCGCGTAACCCAGATGCTCCGGTCGGGGCTGCTCGATCCGCTGGAGGTAGCCGGCGAGCACCTCTACCGGAGGCTTGTCCCGTAGGTCGGCCTCGTAGAGGACATCCAGCGCCCGCTTGCGCGCCTTGCGGCGCGCCGGCATCTGCTGCTTGGCACCCTCAGCCATCAGGCGCGGCCGAGGTAACGGCCGTCGCGGGTGTCGACCTTGATCTTCTCGCCGGTGGTGATGAACAGCGGGACCGGCACGGTGGCGCCGGTCTCCACGGTCGCCGGCTTGGTGCCGCCGGTCGAACGGTCGCCCTGCAGGCCGGGCTCGGTGTAGGTGACCTCCAGCACGACGCTGGTGGGCAGCTCGATGTAGAGCGGCACACCCTCGTGCTGGGCGACGGTCGCCTCCGCCTCGGGCAGCAGGTAGTTGGCTGCCTCACCGACGGTGCCACCGGGCACGGTGATCTGGTCGAAGGTCTCCAGATCCATGAAGACGAAGTCCTCGCCGTCGGCGTACAGGTACTGCATCGTGCGCTTGTCAACGGTCGCGGTTTCGACCTTGGTGCCCGCGTTGAAGGTCTTGTCGACCACCTTCCCGGACAGCACGTTCTTCAGCGTGGTGCGCACGAAG
Organism: Micromonospora sp. NPDC005220; assembly: GCF_040607895.1. Taxonomy (NCBI): domain Bacteria; kingdom Bacillati; phylum Actinomycetota; class Actinomycetes; order Micromonosporales; family Micromonosporaceae; genus Micromonospora; species Micromonospora sp. NPDC005220. Next base: position 50,763 of record NZ_JBEXHP010000024.1, on the reverse strand, counting down.
GCACCACCCTTACCGGGCTTGACGTGCTGGAACTCGACGACGGACCAGAGCTCGCCGTCCAGGTTGAGTACCAGGCCGTTTTTGAGGTCGTTGGTGGAGGCCATTTCCTGCCTTGATCATCAATTGGCGGACAGACCCTACGAGTCTACTAGCTGCGTCGAATCGCCCGTTCCCCGCTCGGGGCGGGCGCTCAGCGGGTGGCCAGATGGTGCAGAGCGAGACGATAGCCGTCAATGCCCAGACCGCAAATCACACCGGTCGCCACCGCCGACACCACCGAGTGGTGCCGGAACTCCTCCCGGGTGTGGATGTTGGAGATGTGCACCTCCACCAGCGGCCCCCGCAGCATGGCGCAGGCGTCCCGCACCGCGTACGAGTAGTGCGACCAGGCGGCCGGGTTGAGCACCACCGCGGCGCCCTCGTCGGCCGCCGTGTGCAGCCACGCGAGCAGCTCGTGCTCCGCGTCGGTCTGCCGGACCGTCACCTCCAGCCCCAGCTCCCGACCGGTGCTCTCGCAGAGCGCCACCAGGTCCGCGTAGCTGGTCGCGCCGTACACGTCGGGCTCGCGGGTGCCCAGCCGACCCAGGTTCGGCCCGTTCAAGACGTAGACCTTCACTGGGTTGCCACCTCCCGGTACGCGGCCTCCAGCAACGCGTCGTCCGGGCCCTCCAGCATCGCCGGGCGGGCCAGCCCGTCCAGCACCACGAAGCGCAGCCGAGCGCCCCGGGCCTTCTTGTCCACCCGCATCGTTGCCAGCAGCCGGGGCCAGGCCTCGGCCGGGTAGCTGACCGGCAGGCCGAGCGCGGTCAGGACGCTCCGGTGCCGGTCGGCGGTCGGGGCGTCCAGTCGGCCGGCGAGGCGGGCCAGCGTGGCCGCGTACACCAGACCGACGGCGACGGCGTGGCCGTGCCGCCAGCGGTAGCCCTCGTTCTGCTCGATGGCGTGGGCCAGGGTGTGACCGTAGTTGAGCACCTCCCGCAGGCCCGACTCGCGCAGGTCGCCGGCGACCACGTCGGCCTTGACCCGGATCGCCCGCTCGATCAGCTCCCGGCTCACCGGCCCCCGGGGGTCGGTGGCCGCCGCGGGGTCACGCTCGACGAGATCCAGGATCACGGGGTCGGCGATGAACCCGCACTTGACCACCTCGGCCAACCCGGCCGCCAGGTCGACGGCGGGCAGGCTGTCCAGGGTGGCCAGGTCGGCCAACACCCCGACTGGCGGGTGGAACGCGCCCACCAGGTTCTTGCCGGCGGCCGTGTTGATGCCCGTCTTGCCGCCCACCGCCGCGTCGACCATGCCCAGCAGCGAGGTCGCCACCGGCACCCAGCGCACCCCCCGCAACCAGCAGGCCGCGACGAAGCCGGCCAGGTCGGTCACCGCGCCGCCGCCCACCCCGACCACCGCGTCGGTACGGGTGAAGCCCGCCGCGCCGAGCCGGTCCCAGCAGGTGGCGGCGACGTCGATCTGCTTGCCCGACTCGGCGTCGGGCACCTCGATCGGTAGTGGCTCGACGCCGGCGGCGCGCAGGCGCTCACCGAGCGCGTCCGCGAGGGCCTTGAGCGGAGGCGCGTGCAGCACCGCCACCCGGGTCGCGCCGGGCAGCAGGCCAGGCAGCGCAGCCAGCAGGTCACGTCCCACCAAGACGTCGTACGGCCGCTCGCCGCCGACCGGAATCCGGGTCACCTCGTCCATCGCCGGCAGCCTAGTCCAGCGGGCGGCGCGGCGACGGCGGCTGTCCACCTGGTGGCCGGGCGGCCCAGTCCGCCAACCGGCGGGCGTGCTCGGCCACCGCGGCACGGAGCGCGTCCGGAGATCGCACGGTGAACGGGCAGCCCAGCCCGGCGAGCAGCGCGGCCATGCCGGGCAGGCTCTCCACCCGGGCCCGCAGCAGCACCCCGTCGGTGGTGGCGGTCAACTCGGCGACGCTGGGCGGGATGCGGCGGCGGGCGGCGACCAGATCCGTCTCCAGCACGACCTGCACCTCGTGCGGATACGGCACGCCGGCCAGCGACCGGGTCACCCAGGCCACCGCGTCGAAGCCGTCCGGCACGGTGAACGTCGCCGCGCCGGGTGTCACCGCGCCGATCCGGTCCAGTCGGAAGGTGCGGACCTCCCCGCGCCGGTGGTCGTGGCCGGTGACGTACCAACGGCCGGCGTGGAAGACCAGCCCGTACGGGTCGAGCTCGCGGTGTGACTGCTCGCCCCGCCAGGAGCGGTAGTCCAGTGCCACCCGCTGCCGGTGCCGGGTGGCCGAGGCCAGGGCGAGCAGGGTGCCCGACGCCGGTCCGCGCTCCGGCTCCGGGCGACGCAGGGTGAAGCCGAGGTGCTCCTGGACGGCGGCGAGCCGGTCGGCGAGCGCCGCCGGCAGCACCCGGCGGATCTTCGCCAGCGCGGTGGCGGTGGCCGGTTGCTCGGTGCCGAGCCCGACCCGTTCGGCGACGACCAGGCCGAGCAGCACGGCCACCGCCTCGTCGTCGGTGAGCATCAGCGGCGGCAGCTTGTAACCGGAGTGCAGTCGGTAGCCGCCGTAGCGGCCCCGGTCGGCGGTGACGGGGATGCCCAGCTCGACAAGCGTGCTCGCGTACCGGCGCATGGTCCGCTCGTCCACCCCGAGTTGGCCGGCGAGTTCGGCGGCGGTCGACCGGTGCCGGGTCTGCAGCAGTTCGAGTAGGGCCAGCACCCGCCCCGCGGGATGTGACACGGGCCACTCCTTCAAAGCGGGCGGATCCTGTCCGGATTCGATCGTACGGTCTGTCGGTAACCGAGGAAAGGGAGCGACAGATGGCGACATTCGTACTGGTACCGGGATTCTGGCTGGGCGCCTGGGCGTGGCGGGAGGTGACAGTGGTTCTGCGGTCGCAGGGCCACGAGGTCTACCCGATGACACTGACCGGGGTGGCCGAACGCGACCACCTCGCCGGGCCGCAGGTCAGCCTGGACACGCACACCACCGACATCGTCCGGCTGATCGAGGTCGAGGACCTGCGCGACGTACTGCTGGTCGGGCACTCCGGCGGCGGGATGCCGGCCGCCCAGGCGGCGGACCGCGTTCCGGACCGGATCGCCCGGATCGTCTACGTGGAGAGTGGGCCGCTGCCGGACGGCACGGCGCAGTTCGACACGGTGCCGCCGGAGGAGCAGCAGCGGCTGCGCGCCGCGATCGGCACCGGGCACCTGCTGCCGCCGCCGGCCTGGGACCCGGCCGTCGACCCGACCAACCTGGCCGGCCTGGACGAGCCGACGCTCGCGCTGCTACGCGAGCGGGCCACCCCGCAGCCGCTGCGGGCCGCCACCGACCCGGTCCGACGCACCGGTGGGCGTCCGGTGCCGACCGCGCTGGTCGCCAGCACCTTCCCGCTCGGCGTGGTGCGGCAGATGATCAGGGAGCAGCACCCGTTCTTCACCGGCCTGGCCGACGGCGAGCTGCACGAACTGCCCACCGGGCACTGGCCGATGCTCAGCGAGCCGAAGGCTCTGGCCGACATCCTCGACCTGATCGCCCACGGCTGAGGCCCATCCCCGCTGCGCCGATCTTGCAGTTCCGGTTGCCGAAATGCGGGGCGAGGCCCCCTTCGTCGGGACAGCAAGTGCAAGGTCGGCGGGGCCGGGGGGTGCGTCAGCGTGGGAGTAGGGCGGCGATCTCGGCGACGACCTGCGCCGGGGTGCGGCCGTCGGTGACCACGGTCTCGGTGGCCACCTCGGCGTAGAGCGGCCGGCGCTGATCCAGCAGGTGCTTGAGGGTGGCCCGTGGGTTGATCGCCAGCAGCGGCCGACCAGCGCCGAGCCCGACCCGCTTCACCGCGTCGGGCAGCTCGACCGAGAGGTGCACCACCCGGTGGCCGATCAGCGCCGCCCGGGTCTCCTCGGCCAGCACCGCGCCGCCGCCGAGGGCGAGCACGCCCGTGCCGGCGGCCAGCGCGGCGGCCACGGCGGCCCGTTCCAAGGTACGGAAGTGCGCCTCACCCTCGTCGATGAAGATCTCCGGGATCGGCTTTCCGGCCATCTGCTCGATGTCGGTGTCGGTGTCGCGGAACTCCACGCCGAGCCCGGCGGCGAGCGCGCGCCCGACGGTGGTCTTGCCGCAGCCAGGCGCGCCGACCAGCACGACGACCGGTGCCATCAGCGGATGACCAGCGCGTCGAGGTAGCCGGCCAGGTTGCGGCGGATCTCGGCGACCGAGTCTCCGCCGAACTTCTCGGTGGCCGCCTCGGCGAGCACCAGCGCCACCATCGCCTCGGCGACCACCGCCGCGGCGGGCACCGCGCAGACGTCGGAGCGCTGGTTGATCGCGGTCGCCGGCTCGCCGGTGGTGACGTCCACAGTGGAGAGCGCCCGGTTCAGCGAGGAGATCGGCTTCATCGCGGCGCGCACCCGCAGCGGCTCACCGGTGGTGATGCCACCCTCCAGCCCGCCGGCCCGGTCGGTGACCCGGCGGACGCCGGTGGCCGACGGGATGATCTCGTCGTGCGCCTCGGAGCCGCGGGACCGGGCCTGCTGCCAGCCGTCGCCGATCTCCACGCCCTTGATCGCCTGAATGGACATCAGCGCGGTGGCCAGCCGGGCGTCGAGCTTGCGATCCCACTGCACGTGGCTGCCCAACCCCGGCGGCACCCCGTACGCCAGCACCTCGACCACGCCGCCCAGGGTGTCGGCGGCCTTCTTCGCGGCATCGACCTCGGCGACCATCAGGGCGCTGGCCTCCGGGTCGAGGCAGCGCAGCGGGTCGGCGTCGATCCGGGCGGCGTCCGACGGTGTGGGGCGCAGCCCGGGCTTCGCGGCCACCGGACCCAGCTCGACGACGTGCGAGACGATCTCGACGCCGAGCGCCTGCCGGATCAGCGCCTTGGCGACGGTGCCGACGGCCACCCGGGCGGCGGTCTCCCGGGCGCTGGCGCGTTCCAGGATCGGGCGGGCGTCGGTGTGGCCGTACTTCTGCATGCCGGCCAGGTCCGCGTGGCCCGGCCGCGGACGGGTCAGCGGGGCGTTGCGGGCCTGCCGGGCCAGCTCGTCGGGGTCGACCGGGTCGGCGGCCATCACGGTCTGCCACTTCGGCCACTCGGAGTTGCCGACCCGGATCGCCACCGGGCTGCCCAGGGTCACGCCGTGCCGCAGGCCGCCGAGCAGCTCGACCTCGTCGCGCTCGAACGACATCCGGGCACCCCGGCCGTAGCCCAGCCGCCGACGGGCCAGCTCGTCGGCGATCTCGGTGGTGGTCACCTCGATGCCGGCCGGCACCCCGTCCAACATCGCGACGAGGGCGGGACCGTGCGATTCACCTGCAGTCAACCAGCGCAACACAGCGATCAGTCTGTCACGGCCGGCCACCGCCCGGACACGCTGCCCGCCGCGTCCCGCCCGGTGGACACCGCCAGCTCGACGGGATCCCAAGATCCGGCACTCACACCTCGGTCAGCGCTCCCGCCAGCTCCCGGTACTCCCGGCCCGTGCGCGGACAGACGAACCGGCCGTCGCCCTTGGCGGTCAGCGGCTCGCCCGCACGGCCCACCCAGGCCACCCGGCGAGCCGGGACGCCAACCACGAGGGCGAAGTCGGGCACGTCCGTGGTGACGACGGCGCCAGCGGCGACCAACGCCCACCGGCCAATCGTCACGGGCGCCACGCAGACGGCACGAGCGCCGATCGCCGCACCCTCCCCCACGATGACCCCGACCGCCGTCCAGTCGTCATCGCCCTTCAGTCGACCCTCCGGCGTCACCGCCCGCGGGTACTCGTCGTTGGTGAGCACTGCCGCGGGCCCCACGAAGACGCCGTCGCCCAGCACGGCGGGCTCGTAGACGAGACCGTAGTTCTGGACCTTCACGTTGTCGCCGAGGCGTACGCCCGGTCCGACATAGGCGCCCCGGCCGATCACGCAGTCGAACCCGAGGCGGGCGTTCTCCCGCACCTGGGCGAGGTGCCAGATCTTCGTGCCCGGCTGGATCGTCGCGCGTGCGTCGACATCGGCGCCGGGTGCGACGAACACGTCACTCCGGTGCGGCTCCACAGAATCGGTCATCTCGTTCCTCGTCGCGAGTTTCGGTGCCCATCACTGTAGGAACCAGCGCGGACCGCCGGCTGCCGTTGAGGCGGCCGGTGTCACGCACCCGTCGGCTCGAATTGGCGCGACCGACAGCCGGTACGCCTCCGCCGAAGGTATGGGTTCCCGGCGGTGGCCGGCCGAAATCCGACACAGCGCTGTCCACGCCGATCGCCAGCCGGTAGCTTCCCGGGGCGGGCCAGGTCAACGGGTGCCAATCCTGGTCCGACACCGCGCTGTGTCGGACGCCGGCTCTTGGGCGCCCACACCACGAACCGCCGTAGACGAAACGGATCGCTGTGACTTCCTTACCTGCCGTCTCCGACAAACCCATCGGAATCGCCGTCATCGGCGCGGGCTACTGGGGTCCCAATCTGGTGCGCAACTTCCAGGGATCCACGGCGTTCCGCCTTCGCTGGCTGTGTGACCTCGACGTCAAACGGGCCCGCCGGGTGCTCGGGGACTACTCGACCGTGCAGGTCACCGACGACCTCGACACGGTACTGGCCGATGACGCGGTACAGGCCGTCGCGATCGCCACCCCGGCCGGCACCCACCTGCCGGTGGCATTGGCCGCGCTGCGCGCCGGCAAGCACGTGCTGGTGGAGAAGCCGCTCGCCGCCACGTACGACGAGGGCCGCCAACTCGTCGCGGAAGCCGACCGGCGCGGGCTCACGCTCATGTGCGACCACACCTACTGCTACACCCCGGCGGTCCTTCGCATCCGCGAGCTGCTGCACGCGGGCGAGCTGGGCGAGCTGCACTACCTCGACTCGGTTCGCATCAACCTCGGCCTGGTGCAGCGTGACATCGACGTGATCTGGGACCTGGCGCCGCATGACCTATCCATTCTGGACTTCGTGCTGCCGCCGGGTGTCGCGCCGGTGGCCGTCGCCGCACATGGTGTCGACGGCATCGGCGCCGGCCGCAGTTGCGTCGCGTACCTCACTCTGCAGCTCAGCAGCGGTGCGATCGCGCACATCCACGTCAACTGGCTCTCCCCCGTCAAGATTCGCACCGCCATCATCGGTGGTTCCAAGCGCACCCTGGTCTGGGACGACCTCAATCCCAGCCAGCGGCTGGCGATCTTCGATCGGGGCGTCGACGTGGCCACGCCCGACGAACTCGGGGCCGAGGAACGCCACGACATGCTGGTGTCCTACCGCTCGGGCGACATGGTGGCGCCGGCACTGACGGAGCGCGAAGCGTTGCGGACCATGGTCGAGGAGTACGCGCGGGCCATCCGCACCGGATCGCCCGCGCTCACCGACGGCCGATCCGGGCTACGGGTTCTGCAGATCCTGCAGGCAGCCTCGCAGAGTCTCACCAAGGGCGGCGTGATGGTCGATCTAGAAGGGGAGTCCGAACGATGAGTGCGGCGGTTCCGGTCAAGAACGCCCGGGTCCTGGTGACAGGGGGAGCCGGCACGATCGGCTCACACGTGGTCGACCTGCTCGTGCAGGGCGGCGCCAGCGAGGTTGTCGTCCTCGACAACCTCGTCCGCGGCCGGCGCGAGAACCTGAGGTGGGCGCTGCGCGACGATCGGGTGCGCGTGGTGGAGGGCGACATCCGCGATGTCGACCTCGTCCGCGATGTCACCCGGGGCAAGGATCTCGTCTTCCACCTCGCCGCCATCCGGATCACGCAGTGCGCCGAGGAGCCCCGGCTGGCCAACGAGGTGCTCGTCGACGGCACGTTCAACGTGCTGGAGGCGGCCGCCGCCGAGGGCGTCCGCAAGGTGGTCGCCTCGTCGTCGGCGTCGGTCTACGGCCTGGCCGAGGAGTTCCCCACGAACGAGCGGCACCACCCGTACAACAACGACACCTTCTACGGGGCGGCCAAGGCGTTCAACGAGGCCATGCTGCGCAGCTTCCACGGCATGTACGGGCTGGACTACGTGGCCCTGCGGTACTTCAACGTCTACGGCCAGCGGATGGACGTCCACGGGTTGTACACCGAGGTGCTGATCCGCTGGATGGAGCGCATCGACGCGGGCCTCGCCCCGCTGATCCTCGGCGACGGCACCCAGACGATGGACTTCGTGCACGTGGTCGACATCGCCCGGGCCAACATCCTGGCCGCCGAGTCGGCGCACACCGACGAGGTGTTCAACATCGCCAGCGGGGTCGAGACCAGCCTCGAGGAGCTTGCCCGCACGCTCCTGTCGGTGATGAAGAGCGACAGGACCCCGGAGTACGGCCCGGCGCGGAAGGTCAACGGGGTCACCCGGCGACTCGCCGACACCTCCGCCGCCGCGCAGGCACTCGGCTTCCGAGCGGAGATCGGTCTGCGGGAGGGCCTGGAGGGGCTGGTCGAGTGGTGGCGCGCGGAGCAGCCGGCCCGTGGCGAGTCCCAGGAGGCGCGGTGACCGTCGAGGCGGCTCGCCGCATCCCGGTGATGCTCCCCGCGCTCGGGGAGGAGGAGGCACTGGCCGCGGCGGACGCCGTCCGCTCGGGGTGGGTTGCCCAGGGCCCCCGGGTCGCGGCGTTCGAGGCCGCGTTCGCCGCCAGCGTCGGTGCGGCCCACGGCGTCGCCGTCAGCTCCTGCACCACGGCACTGCACCTCGCGCTCGTCGCGGTCGGGGTGCAGCCCGGTGACGAGGTGATCGTCCCGTCGCTGTCGTTCATCGCCACCGCCAACGCGGTCCGCTACGTCGGGGCGCGGCCCGTCTTCGCCGACGTGGACGTCGCCACCGGCAACGTCACGGTGGCGACGCTCGACGCGGCGCGCACCCCGCGCACCAGGGCCATCATCGCCGTGCACCAGGGCGGCGTGCCGGCCGAGGTGTCCGCGCTGCGGGCCGCCGCCGACCGCTGGGGCGTCTCGCTGATCGAGGACGCGGCCTGCGCGGCGGGCTCGATGGTGCACGGTGGGCCGGTCGGTGCCGGGGCGTTGCTCGCGGCGTGGTCGTTCCACCCGCGAAAGCTCCTCACCACCGGCGAGGGCGGGATGCTCACCACCGACAACGCGCAGTGGGCGGCGCGGCTGCGCCGGCTGCGCGAGCACGGGATGAACGTGTCGGCCGCGGACCGGCACGCGAGCGCCCAACCGATCCTCGAGGCGTACCTGGAGACGGGCTACAACTACCGGATGACCGACATCCAGGCCGCCATCGGCCTGGTCCAACTTGCCAAGCTCGGGGACATCGTGGCGCAGCGCCGCAGCCTCGCCGCGCGGTACCACGAGTTGCTGGCCGACGTGCCGGGCGCGCTCGCGGTCCGCGACCCGGCGCACGGCCGCACCAACTTCCAGACCTTCTGGGTGCTGCTGACCGACGAGTTCGGCGTCGGGCGGGACGAGACCCTCGCCGCGCTCGCCGCCGCCGGGGTGTCCGCCCGGCGCGGCATCATGGCGTCGCACCTGGAGCCGGCGTACGCGGACGTCGAGCCGGCCCCGCTGCCGGTGACCGAGCGGATCACGCGTGACTCGCTGGTCCTCCCCCTGCACCACGCGCTCACCGAGGACGACCAGGACCACATCGTCGGCACACTTCGTGCGCTGGCCCGCCGATGACCAATGATCTCGTGCTCGTCGGCGCCGGAGGAATGGCTCGGGAGACGGCCGCCACCGTCGCGGCGATCAACGCGGCAGCGCCGACCTGGCGGCTGCGGGGCTTCCTCGACGACGACCCGGCCCTGCACGGCGTGACCCGTGCCGGGTTGCCGGTGCTGGGCCCGCTGGACGCGATCGCGGACCTGCCCGACGCCGCCGTGGTGGTCTGCATCGCCAACGCCCGCGATCCTGGCGTCCGCGAGCAGGTGGTGCGGCGGTTGGGCCTGCCGGCAGCGCGGTACGCGACAGTCGTCCACCCGTCGGCCGAGGTGCCCGCCGACTGCACGGTCGGGCCGGGCTCGGTGCTGCTGGCTCAGGTCGTCCTGACCGCCGACGTCACTGTCGGCGCGCACGTGGCCATCATGCCGCAGACCGTGCTCACCCACGACGACGTCGTCTCCGACCACGTCACGATCGCCTCGGGCGTGCGGATCTCCGGTTCCGTGCGGATCGGACCCGGCGCCTACCTCGGGGCGGGCGCGCTGATCCGTGAATCGCTCACCGTCGGCGCGAGGTCGCTCGTCGGCATGGGTTCGGTCGTGCTCAGCGACATACCCCCCGATGAGGTGTGGGCCGGCAACCCGGCCCGATTCCTCCGTGTTGTCCGTCAGCCAACTCTGCAGGGAGTGCTCCCACGATGATCGCGATTCCGTTGGTGGACCTGCAGGCCGCGCATGCCGAGGTGGCGGAGGAGGTCGCCGTCGGCTTCAAGCGGGTCCTGGCGGACACCGCCTTCATCGGTGGCCCCGAGGTGGCCGCCTTCGAACGCGAGTACGCGGCGTTCGTCGGGGTGGATCACTGCGTGGGCGTCGCCAACGGCACCGACGCGCTCGAACTGGCGCTCCGCGCTGTCGGCGTCGGAGGAGGGGCCGAGGTGATCCTGCCCACGAACACCTTCATCGCCACCGCCGAGGCCGTGGCCCGGACCGGCGCGCGACCGGTGCTTGTCGACTGCGATCCCGACTCCTACCTGATCGACGTCGACGCGGCGCTGGCCGCGATCACGCCGGCCACCCGGGCGATCATCCCGGTGCACCTCTATGGGCAGCTGGCGCCGGTGGAGCGCCTACGCGACGGCCTGGCCGGGCGCGACATCGCCATCGTCGAGGACGCCGCGCAGTGCCAGGGCGCCACCCGGCACGGACGCGGCGCCGGTGTCGACGGCATCGCCGCGACGAGCTTCTACCCGGGCAAGAACCTGGGAGCCTACGGCGACGCGGGCGCCGTGGTGACCGCCGACGCCGACGTCGCCACCATGGTCCGCACCATCGGCAGCCACGGCGGCATGCAGAAGTACGTGCACGACGTCATCGGTGTGAACAGTCGACTGGACGGCCTCCAGGCGGTCGTGCTCCGGGCCAAGCTGGCCCGACTGGCCAACTGGAACGCGCTGCGCCGGGCCGCCGCCGCCCGGTACGACGCGCTGCTGGAGTCGGTCGAGGTGGTCCGCCCGGTGACCCTGCCGGGCAACGAGCACGTCTGGCACATCTACTGTCTCCGGGTCCCCGGCGACGGCACCCCGGCCCGCCGGGACCGCGTGCTGGCGCGACTCAACGCGAGCGGCGTCGGGGCGGGGATCCACTATCCCGTGCCGGTGCACCGGACCGGAGCCTTCGCCGGCCTCGGCTATTCGCAGGGGGCGTTCCCGCACGCGGAGCGGATCGCGACCGAACTGCTCTCGCTGCCGATCTACCCGCAGATCACCGCCGACCAGCAGCAGTCCGTCGTCGCCGCGCTGAGGGCCGCACTGGCCGGCTGACCGTCTCCTGCTGCCCGGTCGGAGGCGGGTCGGGCGGCGGACGGGCGGGCGTCGCCGCCGGGGACGGGGGGCGGTGCGGAGGTGGCGGGCCGGGGGGGATGGAGATGTCGTGTACGTGACGCTGCGGGATCGGCCGGACGATGCCGGTACGAGCCGTGCCCGCAGCGCCGTGCGCCACGTATCCGGGACGGTCGTGCTGCTCGGCACGGTCAGTCTTCTCACCGACGTGTCGTCGGAGATGGTGGCATCGGTCCTGCCGCTCTACCTGACCGCCGTGGTCGGCCTGAGCCCTGTCGCGTACGGCTTCCTGGACGGCATCTACCAGGGCGTCAGCGCGCTGGTACGGATCGCCGGGGGCTATGTCGGTGACCGCGGGCAGCGACCGAAGTGGGTGGCGGTGACCGGGTACGCCGCATCGGCGCTGAGCCGCCTGGCGATGCTGCCGGCGGCTGGCTTCGCGGCGATAACCGCGGTGGTCACCGCCGACCGGTTGGGCAAGGGGCTGCGCACCGCGCCCCGGGACGCCCTGATCGCCGCGGCGTCGCAACCGGACGTGCTGGGGCGGGCCTTCGGCGTGCACCGGGCGTTGGACACCCTTGGCGCCGCCATCGGCCCACTTGTTGCCTTCGCGCTCCTCGCGGCGGTCCCCGGCAGCTACGACTCGATCTTCGTCGTCTCGTTCGCGTTCGCGATCGCCGGGGTGGCGGTGCTGGCGCTGCTCGTGCCGGACCTGCCGACCGCGGCCGGCGCGGCCCGAGCCACTCTGCGCGAGGTGTTCTCCGAGATCGCCGGACGAGGTCTACGGCGACCGCTGCTGGCCGCCGCCCTGCTGGGCCTGCTGACCATCGGCGACGGCTTCCTCTATCTGCTCCTTCAGGCGCGCGACGACGTCACCGCCCGCTACTTTCCCCTGCTCTACGTGGGGACCAACATCGCCTACCTGACGCTGGCCGTACCCCTGGGGCTGCTGGCCGACCGGGTCGGCCGGGGTCGGGTGCTGGTCGCCGGGCACCTGGCGCTGCTGGGCGCCTACCTGCTCGCGGCGCTGCCCAGCAGCGGCCTCGGCGGGACCCTCGCGGTCCTGCTGTTGGTCGGCACCTTCTATGCCGCCACCGACGGCGTGCTGGCGGCGTTGGTGAGCCGCCTCGTGGCCGCCCGGGCACGGGGAAGCGGCATCGCCGCCGCCCAGACCACCGTGGCGCTGGCCCGGTTCGCCGCGTCGGTGCTCTTCGGTCTGCTCTGGAGCATCCAGGGTCCCCGCCCGGCGCTGCTGCTCTTCGCCGCCCTGCTCGCGGTCGCCGTGCCGATCGCCGCCTGGCTGCTGCATGGCATCGATCGTCCGACCCCGGCGACGCTCCCCGGCGCCCGACCCAGTGGAGTGCCGGCATGAGCGGACGGATGGGTGGGCTCGGGCCGCGGGCGCGGCTGACGGCGCTGGCGGTGGTGCTGCTGGTGGCGTTCCTCGGCGCGGGCGGCTATGTCTGGCAGGCCCGCCAGGACCTGACCGCCGCACGGACGTCGGCGACCGGCGCGCCGACGCGCGACGACCTCGCCGTGGTGCGCGACGTGCCGCACCTGGTCTTCCGGAACACGGCTCTCGGCGCCGACTACGGCCGGGTGGCGATGGTTCCGCTCTCCGCGCCGGCCGGGCCACGTGCGGTCACCGACGCCGCCTGCGAGCGGGTCTACGCGACCCGGGACGAGGCGATCTGCCTCTCGGCCGACCGGGGCCTGCTGACCACGTACCGGGCGCGGCTGCTCGGCCCGGACTGGTCGGTTCGGCGCGACCTACCGCTGGTCGGCACACCGAGCCGGGCCCGGTTGTCGCCGAACGGGTCGCTGGTGGCGATGACCACGTTCGTCTTCGGGGACTCGTACGCGAATCCGGGGCAGTTCTCCACCCGTACGGTGATCAGCCGAACCACCGGCGCGGTGATCGGGGACGTCGAGCAGTTCCAACTCGTCGTCAAGGGTGCGGTGGTCACCGCGGTGGACAGGAACCTGTGGGGGGTGACCTTCGCCGACGACGACCGGTTCTACGCCACCGCCGCGTCCGGGGGGAAGACCTGGCTGGTCGAGGGGAGTCTCACCGCCCGCCGGATGACCGCGCTGCGGGAGGACGCCGAGTGCCCGTCGCTCTCGCCGGACCGGACCCGAATCGCCTTCAAGAAGCACGGCGACCTGCCGCCGGGCCGCTGGCGCCTCGCCGTCTACGACCTCGCGACCGGCGCGGAGACGCTGCTCGCCGAGACCCGAAGCGTCGACGACCAGGTCGAGTGGCTGGACGACACGAGAATCATCTACGCGCTGCCTCGCGGCGGCGCCGGGACGGCGACCAGCGACATCTGGTCAAGCCCGGCGGACGGCCGGGGCGCTCCCGAGCTACTGGTATCCGACGCCTGGTCGCCGGCGGTGGTCCGGTGAACACCGAGGAGCCGGGCCCGCGGCCGGCCGACAGGAGGACTCCTGGCATGTCACGACTGGACATCATCACCCCCAGCTTCGCGCCGGACTTCGACCGCTGTGTCGACCTGCACCGCTCGGTGCTGGCGCACTCGCCGGATTCGATACGCCACCACATCATCGTGCCGCGCGCCGATCTGGCGCTCTTCGGTCAGTTGAGCGGGGCACGCGCGGTGATCCACGACGAGGCGGATTTCCTGCCCCGATCCTTCCGGTCGCTGCCGGGCGGGAAGCTCTCGGTCAACCTCCGCCGCCCGTTCCCGCCGTTGCGCGGCTGGATCCTGCAGCAGATCATCAAGCTCGCGGCCGCGGCGCGATCCGACGCCGACGTCGTCCTGCTCGTCGACTCGGACATCCAGTTCGTTCGGCCGTTCTCCGCCGACACCTTCCGTCGTGACGAGGTGGTCCGCTTCTATCGCAAACCCGACGAGGTCGACGAGCGGTTGCCGCGGCACGTGATCTGGCATCAGGTCGCCCGGTCCCTGCTCGGTGTCCCGGCGGCCACGCCGCCCTACCCCGACTATGTCTCGTCGTTGTTGGCGTGGGATCCGGCCGTCGTACGGCGCCTGCTGGCCCGCGTGGAGTCGGTCACCGGGCGCCGGTGGGCGGACGCGATCGGAGCAAACCTGCATTTCTCCGAGTGGACGCTGTACGGCGTCTATGTCGATGAGGTTGCCGGGGCGGGAACGAATGTCGCCTCCTTCAGCGTCGCGGACACCCTCTGCCATGCCTACTGGGAGGAGACCCCGTTGGACGAACGCGCGATGCGGGAGTTTCTCGGCGCGATCCAGGATCGCGACATCGCGGTGATGATCTCCGCCAAGTCCCGTACGCCCACGCCGCTGCGTCGACGGGCACTGGCCAACCTCTCCCTGGCCTGAGCACTGACGACAATGTGATGTGCGAGAGCGGCCCGGATACACCGACGGTCCGACGCGGTGGTTGTCCTCGGCCGTCCGGCGCGCTGACCGGTGAAACAGGACGATTCCGCGGGTCACGCCAGAGCGGTACGCTCGGGCCAGCCCTCCACCGAAGGATCCCGATTCAAGGGCAGGAACGAGAGCATGGTGCGGCGATTCAACGGATCGACGACAACCATGACCGGTGACGCCAGGCGCGTCAACGGCGGCCGGGCTTCCGGAGGGCCACCCGCCGAGACCCGCCGGGTGGTACGACCCCAGGGATCCCGCCAGGCCGCCTTCATGCTGCAGCTGTTCATCCTCAGCGCCTTCATCTTTCCGTCGGACACGGTGATCCGGATCGTCGGCGCGCAGGGTTACCTGGCCAGCCTCGTCTCCCTTCTCCTCTTCCTGGCCTGGGCGGTGGCGGCGCTGCTCGGCCTGCACGACCCGGTGCACACCCGCTATCCCGTGCGCGGGGCGCTGGCGATGCTGTGGATCTGCGCGCTGCTCTCCTACGCCGCCATGCCACTGTTCACGCCGAACGAGACGCAGCGGCTCGGCGCCGACCGTTGGATGCTGCTGCTCGTCGGCATGTCCGGGGTGATCCTGGTGACCGCCGAACACCTGCGCAGCCCGGCCGACCTGCTGCGGGTCATCCGGACCCTGGTGTGGGGCGGCGCGTTCTCCGGTGTCGTGGCCACCCTGCAGTTCTGGTTCCTGTGGGACCTCAAGCCGTTGCTGCGCCTGGCGCTGCCCGGATTCGAGTCCGGCTCGGAGTACGGCTCGTTCCAGGGCCGCGACGCGCTCGTCCGGGTCACCGGGACGACGATTCATCCGATCGAGTTGGGCGTGGTCGCCGGCATGCTCCTGCCGGTGGCGATCTGGCTGGGCATTCACGACCAGGAACGTTCGACCGTGCGGCGGTGGCTGCCGGTGGGACTGATCGGCATGTGTATACCCATGTCCGTCTCCCGGTCGGCGATCCTGGCTGTCGGTGTCGCGGTGGCGACGTTCGTCATCTGCCTGCCCGCCAAGCAGCGGGTCTGGCTGCTCGCCTTCTCGCCGGCCGCCGTCGTCGCCATCTTCGCCACCACACCGGGCTATCTGCGGACGATCATCGGCTCGATCACTGCGGGGTCGGAGGACGCCTCGATCACCAACCGGCTGGACAACTATCCCCGGGTGGTGGCGCTCGTACAGCAGGCCCCGTGGCTGGGCCGGGGTGGTGGCACGTTCCTGCCGGAGGACGCCACCCGGATTCTGGACAACCAGTACCTGAAGACCTCCATCGAGATGGGTGTCCTGGGCCTGACCGCGCTCGTGCTGTATTTCCTGGTCCCCGCCATCACGGCGCTGCAGACGCGGACCCGGACGACCAGTCCCGAATTGCGCTCGCTGTGCGGCGCGCTGGCCGGCGCCTGCCTCGCCGCGGCGGTCGGGGCGTACACGTTCGACGCGTTCTCGTTCGCGCAGTTCGCCTCGGTCCACGCCGTGGTTCTCGGGCTCTGCGCCACCTGCTGGCTGGTCGCCCAGCGGTGGCCCGCGCAGACCCGGATCTTTCCCGTTCCGGTGACGGCGACGGCCCCGCGACCAGCAGAGCCGGCACCGTCGCAGGCCGCCCGCCCGTCTCCTGCCGCAAGAATTGAGCCCTGATGGATCTCCTGGCCATGTTCACGACCGTGCGACGCCACAAGCTGATCGTGCTGGCAGTGCTGGCGGTGCTGATCGCCGGGAACGCCTTCGTCGCGTTCGGGATACCGCCGGTGTATGAGTCGCAGGCGCAGTACGTGCTGATCGCTCCGCCACCCCAGCCGAGCGATGCCGCGATCCAACGGGATCCGACGCTGCTCAAGGTCAACGCCAACAACCCGTACCTGCGACTGCCCAATCCGTCCGTGGTGGTCGACGTGCTGGCCCAGCGGGTGTCGGGCGGCCTGGTCCGGCAGGGGTTGATCAGCCAGGGGGCCGACGAGGATTACACGATCAGCTCGACCAACGCGATCGGCTCGGGCCTGGTCATCAGCATCGTCGGCACGGGCAGCTCACCCGACGCGGCCACGAAGACGCTCGATCTGGTGTCCGAGAGCATGCAAAAAGAGCTGTACGACATGCAGAAGGTCGACGGCGCGGACGACAAGTACCTGTTCCAGGCGCTGCCGATCAACCCGCCGACGGATCCGACGCGCAAGGTCACCGGGACCATCCGGTCGATGATCGCGGTGTCGGCCGCCTGCCTGGTGCTGCTCTTCGGCATGATCTCCGTCGCCGAGGCGGTCGGCCCACGCCGCACGAAGCAGGTGGTGCCGTTCGACGATCCGGATTCTCCGCGGGACGCGACCGAGCCGACGAAGGCACCCGTCGTACCTCAGCGGGCCAACGCCTCCGATCTCACCATCGTGTTACCGCGCGTGAAGGGCGCGGAGCAGCAGGGTCCGGCGAGCCAGTGGCCTGCGCGGGACTAGGGCCTGCTCATCGGGCCTCAGCTGTCATCCAGCCGACCAAGCGTGTCTGATCGGTTGGCAGTTGGCGTCCACCCGGCGTCACGGCCAGTGTGGACGGTCGTTGGCAAGAGGTGAGGGATTCTCTACTTTTCAATATGAGCCGCCCGGCAGGCGCCGTGACGTCTCGTAGCGAGAGGTTGATGCCCGATGGCAACGAAGACCCGGCCACTGATCCGGACGGCACTGCCGGGCACACTGCCGTGGGCCAGCGGTTGGGCCACAACTGGTGGTGTGCACCGCCGGTTCCGGCCCGGCTTGGCGACCCTGGTCGCCGTCAGCGTCGTCCTCGCCGCAACGATCGCCGCGGCGGTCGCGGGCCCGACACCGGCCGCCGCCGCCAGCTGCAGTCCGAATCCCGTGGTCTGCGAGAACGCCCAGCTGGGTCAACCGGCCTCAGAGTGGGACATCGACGGTTTCGGCGACTGGACGATCCAGGGTTTCGCCACCGACATCAGCGTCAACCGTGGTCAGCGAATCGACTTCAAGATCGACACGGTGGCGACCTCGTACACCATCGACATCTATCGCCTCGGTTGGTACGGCGGCGCCGGCGCCCGGCGGATCACACCGGTGACACCGTCCGTGACCCTGCCGCAGCGCCAGCCGAACGATTGCATCACCAAAAGCGACACCCAGATGTTCGACTGTGGTAACTGGCGGGTGTCCGCGTCGTGGCAGGTCCCGGCGGACTCCGTCTCCGGCGTGTACGTCGCGCGGTTGAAGCGCACCGACATCGACACCGGCAGCGCCAGCCACATCACGTTCGTGGTGCGCGACGACAGCAGCACCTCGAGCCTCTTCTTCAAGACCTCCGATGCCACCTGGCACGCCTACAACACCTACGGCGGCGGGAACTTCTACGAGGCACTGCAGAACGGCCGGGCATTCGAGGTCAGCTACAACCGGCCGTTCTCCACCCGAGGCAGCAGCAACGGTCGCGACTTCCTGTTCAGCAACGAGTACCCGATGATCCGCTTCCTGGAACGCAACGGGTACGACGTGAGCTACACCACCGACATCGACACCGACCGACGTGGCAGCCTCATCCGCAACCACGACGTGTTCCTGTCCGTGGGGCACGACGAGTACTGGTCCGGCCCGGAGCGCACAAACGTCGAGGCGGCCCGCGACGCCGGCGTCAACCTGGCCTTCTTCAGCGGCAACGAGGTCTACTGGCGGACGCGGCTCGCGCCCAGCGTGGACGGCACCAACACCCCGCACCGCACGCTCGTCTGCTACAAGGAGACCTGGGCCAACGCCGACATCGACCCGACCAACGAATGGACCGGCACCTGGCGAGATCCACGGTTCATCCAGCCCGGCAACGGCGCGGGACAGCCGGAGAACGCGCTCACCGGCACCGCCTACATGAGCAACAACACCGATCTCGCGCTGCAGGTGCCGGAATACCAGGGCAAGTTCCGGCTGTGGCGGAACACGGGCCTCGCCAATCTCGCCTCCGGCCAGACGGCGACGCTCGCCCCGCACACGGTCGGCTACGAGTCCGACGAGGACGTGGACAACGGCTTCCGGCCGGCCGGCCTCATCCGACTCTCCACCACGACCGGATCGACACCTGAATACCTGCGCGACTTCGGCAACACGGTCACTCCGGGCGCCACCACGCACCACCTCACGATGTACCGCGCGCCCAGCGGCGCTCTGGTCTTCGGCGCCGGGACTGTCCAGTGGGCGTGGGGTCTGGACTCGGTCCACGACGGCACCACCTCGCCGGCCGACAGCCGAATGCAGCAGGCCACCGTCAACCTCTTCGCCGACATGGGGGTTCAGCCGGCGACGCTGATGGCGGGCCTGCAGGCGGCATCGGCGTCCACCGACACTCAGGCTCCGACAACCACCATCACCGCACTGGCGAACGGCTCGACGGTCACCAACGGCTCCCTGGTGACCGTGCGGGGCACCGCCGCCGACCTGGGCGGCGGCCGGGTCGCGGGCGTCGAGGTGTCGACCGACGGCGGCGCCACCTGGCACGCCGCCGACGGCACCACCTCCTGGTCGTACAGTTTCCATGCCGGCGGTGCCGGCACTCAGGTGGTCCGGGTCCGGGCGATGGACGACAGCGCCAACATCCCGGCGACGCCGTCCACGGTCAGCCTGAAGCTGGCCGGGCCCAGCACCCTTTTCGGTTCCCGGGTGCCGGACAACCCGGCGGTCAACGACAGTTCTCCGGTGGAACTGGGCGTGCGATTCAGCTCACAGGACGACGGCTACGTCACCGGCGTCCGCTTCTACAAGGGCGCGGCCAACACCGGTACGCACACCGGAAGCCTCTGGACGAGCACGGGTACCCGACTCGCCACCGGGACGTTCGTCGGGGAGACCAGCGCCGGCTGGCAGACGCTGGCCTTCGCCAGCCCCGTGCCCATCACCCACGGCACGGAGTACGTCGCGTCCTACACCGCACCCAACGGCGGGTACGCCGCCGACCCACTGGTGTTCAGCGGCCAGGACGTGAACTCCGCACCGCTGATCGCACCCCGATCCACCCCGTCGCGCGGCAACGGCGTCTTCGCCTACGGCAGCGGCTTCCCCACGTTGACCTACAACGACGTCAACTACTGGGTGGACGTCACGTTCATCGACAGCGCGGCCGGCCCGCCGAGCCCGGTGGCGACCGCACCGACGGCGAACGCCACCACAGTGCCGATCACGGTACGCCCGTCCGTGATCTTCTCGAAACCGTTGAATCCGACGTCCATCCAGTTCACCCTCCGAAACCAGGCGGGCGTGCCCGTCGCCGGCGCGGTCGGATACGACGACGCGACCAAGACGGTGACCTTCACCCCGTCGGCCTCCCTGGCCACCGCGACCACCTACACGGCCACCCTGACCGTGGCCGACAACCAGGGCAACCCGGGTGACGAGCCCACCGTCTGGTCCTTCACCACCGACGCGTACGCCGCCATCTACACGATGTTCGCGCCGAACGCGACGCCACAGACGGCGGCCGACAGCGACCCCAGCGCCGTGGAACTGGGCGTGAAGTTCGTCCCGTCGACTGACGGACGGATCGTCGGGGTGCGCTTCTACCAGGGCCCTGGCAACAACGGTACGCACACCGGCAGCCTGTGGACGGCCTCCGGCACGTTGCTGGCCCGTGCCACCTTCTCCGGTGAGTCGGGCTCCGGCTGGCAGAGCGTGCGGTTCGACAGCCCGATCGCGGTGAACGCCGGCACGACGTACGTCGCGTCGTACTTCGCGCCCAACGGCCGCTACGCCTCGACGTCGAACTTCTTCTCGACGCTCTGGACCAACGGACCGCTCAGCGCGCCACCGACCACTGCCAACGGCGTCTACAACTACGGCAGGCACGCGTTCCCGCAGAACTCGTACCAGTCCAGCAACTACTGGGTCGACCCGCTCTTCGTGCCGGACTCGGCACCAGGTCCGGACCCGACACCGACACCGACGCCCAGCCCCACCCCGACCTCCCCGCTGGGTCAGCCGGTCAGCCTGTTCAGCGACACCGACACACCGCAGCATCCGAACTGGAACGACCCGAACTCGATCGAGGTCGGCGCGCGGTTCACCGCGGACGCCAACGGTTCGGTGACCGGGGTGCGATTCTTCAAGGGGCCGGACAACAACGGACTGCACACCGGCACGCTGTGGACCTCCGGCGGGGACCTGTTGGCGACGGCGTCATTCACGAACGAAACCGGATCCGGATGGCAGACCGTCACATTTTCGCAACCCGTCAGCATTACCGCGGGCACCACGTACGTCGTCTCCTACTGGACCTCGGTCGGGCAGTACGCGGTCAATCTGAACGCCCTCGCGGGCCAGGGAATCGATCGAGGACCACTGCACATACCGGCAGGTGGTGCCAGCTTCCGCTACGGTGGCGGCTTCCCCGATTCCGCGGTCTCGCACAACTTCTGGGTGGACGTCGTATTCCGGCCGAACATCTGAAAAAGTCAACTACCGGACACCAGCTCGAAGCAGTTGGAGGTTGTGCGTCAACGCGGACGTACGGCACCTTGAGGAGCGGCGCGGCCATGCTTGCGCGGATCTGTCCACACGTGAGTGAGGGAGTCTTGGTGAGCCTGGCCGACGTGGGCGTCGCCGCATGGTGACCCGGGAACGGCCGCGCCCGTTGCGGCGCCGGCCGACCGTTTCCGTCGTGGTTCCCTGTTACAACTACGGCCGTTATCTTCCCGCCTGTGTGCAGAGCATTCTCACCCAGGAGGGCGTGGACGTCGACGTTCTGATCGTCGACGACGCCTCCCCCGACGGCAGCGCCGAGGTGGCCCGCACGATCGCCGTGGATCCGCGGGTCCAGGTGATCGAGCACGAGGTCAATCAGGGCCATCTCGCCACGTACAACGAGGGCTTGGCGAAGGCGACCGGCGACTATCTCGTCCTGCTCTCCGCGGACGATCTGCTGACGCCCGGTTCGCTGGCGCGGGCCACCGCGCTGCTGGAGGCGCATCCGGAGGTCGGGTTCGTCTACGGCTTCTCCGCGGCGTTCAACGACCGCACTCCCGCACCACGGACCCGGACCACCTCGTGGACGATCTGGACCGGCGCGGCGTGGCTGAGGGAAAACTGCGAGCGGGCCACCAACCCGGTGTCGACGCCCGAGGTGGTGATGCGGGCGAGTGTCATGCACGACCTCAAGGGATACGACTCACGGGTGCCGCACGCGGCGGACTTCCTGCTCTGGCTACGGGCCGCCGCCCGCGCCCACGTCGGCCGGGTCAACGGCGTCGACCAGGCCTTCTACCGCGTACACGGCGCCAACATGCATGTCCAGGAGTTCGGCGGCATGATCCGGGACATCACCGAGCGGAACGCCGTCTTCGAGATTCTTTTCACCGAGGAGGGCGACCGGGTCGAGCCGGTGCGCCACCTGCACACCGCGGCCCGGGCCGCGCTCGCCCGGACGGCGTTGTCCCTCGCGTGCCGGGCCTACGAACTGAACGACGGCGGGGACGAGCTGCCCGAGCGATTGGCCGACCTGGCGGTGCGCATCGACGCCGAGGTGCGGGGGTCACGGCTCTGGCGACGTTACGAACGCGACGTACGCCGCGGACGGCGGCCCGAGCGTCCATCCCGGTTACGGCGGCTGGCAGACCGGGTGGACCGCCGGGTGCGGTGGGGCTGGTGGCGTTGGCGGGGCATCCGGGTCTGACCGGCGCGGCAAACAAGCAGGACCACGAGGGTGAAGGGGCGGTTGACGGCATGTCGGCGATTTCGGAGAGACGGGTTGACGTCGGCGTGGCCGACCGCCCGTCGGCCGGGCGATCGGAAACATTCACCCCAGCTGACGGCCTCGGTCGGGGGCAACGGGACGGCGCGCGCTCACCCGCCGAGGCCGAGGAGGTCCTCGTCCTGTCCGGCCTGACCAAGGTGTACGAGCCGACACCGCGGTGGATGCGGGTCCTCGCGCGGACGCACATCACGTCGGACGTGATCGCGCTCGACGGCATCGACCTGACCGTTCGCGCCGGCGAGATCTGCGCGATCGTCGGCCCGAACGGCGCCGGTAAGACCACCCTGTTCCGGATAATCGTCGGCCTGACCACGGCGACCAGCGGCGAGGGCACCCTCCTCGGGCTCGATGTCGAACGGGACTCGGAGCAGATCCGCCAGGTCGTCGGCTGGATGCCGGCGGACGACCGGAGCCTGCTCATGCGGGCCACCGCCCGGGAGAACCTGCACATGCACGGCCGACTGCAGGGCATGTCGCCACGGTTGATGGCGACCCGGATTCCCGAGGTCCTGGCGACGGTGGATCTGGAGTCGAAGATCGACACGGTCGTCGCCGGCCTCTCGGCCGGCATGAAGGCCCGGCTGCGGCTGGCGCGGGCGCTGCTGTCCGGCCCCCGGGTGCTCATCCTCGACGAGCCGACCGGGGCGGTGGATCCGATCGCCGCGCACGGGCTCCTCGACCTGATCACCGATCTCGTCCAGCGGGAGCGACTCGCAGTGCTGATCTCGTCGCACCGCCTCGAAGAGATCGAGGCGTTGCGTTCCCAGGCCCTGCTGCTCGACAAGGGCCGGGTCAAGTACTTCGGCGACCTCGACAGCCTGCGGGAGCAGTGGGAGCGACCACAACTCGAACTGGTCTTCGCCTCGACCGGCGCAGCCGACCAGGCGGCCGCGGATCTGACGTCGCTGGGCCTGGAGCTCACCGTCGACGGTGCCACCGTCCGGTGCTGGCTCAAGGTACGCGATGGAGCGGGTGACGTGCTGGCCGCGCTCGGTGCCGGCGCCCGGCAGATCCGGCACGTCCGCGAGATCCCGATGCCGCTGCGGGACCTCATCGCTCGCGCCTACCGTCACGACCAGACCGCAGAAGGCGGAGCGACATGAGCCTGGCCTACACCGCCCCGATCGGCCGTCGCGGCCTCTGGCGCAAGTCACTCGACACCTGTGCGGCCTACGTCCGCATCGACCTGGTGGAAGAGCGGATGTTCCCGGCCACCACCATCCTGCGGTACGCCGCAGTGGTCTTCCCCGTGCTGCTCTACTTCTTCCAGGGCTCGTTCCTGAACGCCACCGACGCGTTCGCCTTCATGCTCATCGGTGCGAGTGTCACCGCGGGCTTCCAGGACGCGCTGACCGCGTTGACCAACCGGCTCCAGTTCGCGCAGGAACGCGGCACACTCGAGACCTACCTGGTGGAGCCCGTGCCGTGGGCGCTGATTCCCATCGCGATGAACATCTGGCGTAGCGTCACCGGCACCGTGATGGCGGCCTTCATGATCGCGTTCGGCAGCCTGTTGGGTGCCCAGATCGAATGGCGGTCCATCCCCCTCGCGCTGCTGGTGTTCCTGGTCGGGATTGCCGCCTGCAACGCCATCGGCACTCTCGCCGCCAGCTTCATCATCCTGTTCAAGCGCGGCGAGCCGGTCATCATGCTCTACAGCCTGGCCGCAGGGGTGCTCGGCGGCACCCTCTTCCCGATCAGCGTGCTGCCGGACTGGATCCGCTGGGTCAGCTACCTCGTGCCGCACTCGTACGTCATCGCCGCCGAGCGGCAGTTGCTGATGAGTGACCCGCCGGCCGAGGGGTTGTCCCCGGTGATGTCGCTGGCGATCCTGACCGGGTTCAGTGTGATCATGTTCGCGATTGGCCTGACCGTCTTCGACCGCTCTCTCCGGCTCGCCCGCAAGCTCGGCATCCTGAGCATCTGACGGCGAGGGGACGATGGGCCTTGAGCAGCAGGCGCGGCGGGCGTACCGGGTCTATCAGCGGTACCGGCAGCACGGTCCGCCCAAGATCCGGTTACGGGAGACGCCTTCCGGGGCGCCGACCATTTACTACCTGGCCCGCGACTACAACGAGCCCTCGGGCGGCATCCGCACCCTCTATCGACACGTCGACGTGCTCAACGAGGCCGGGGTCGCCGCTGCGGTGCTGCACGAGCGGCCCGGCTTCCGGTGCAGTTGGTTCCCGAACCGGACCCGGATCACCGACGTGCGGTCCAGCCCACTCGGACCCGACGACCTCCTCGTGGTGCCGGAGACCGACGCCCGGCTACTGCCCCGGTTGCCGGCGAGCGTACGGCACGTCGTCTTCAACCAGAGTGGGCACCTCACCTGGAACGTGGACGCGGAACTGGTCACGCGGCACTATCTGGGCAGCCCCGGTCTGCTCGGCGTCATGGTGGTCTCGGAGCACAGCCAGGACCTCCTCGAGTACGCGTTCCGCAGGCCGATCCACCGGGTTCGGTTGAGCGTCGACGCGGCGCTGTTCAGCCCTCCCGACCGGCCGAACGGACGGGTGATCAGTTACCTGCCCCGGCGCGGGCGGGCGGACGCCGAGAACGTCCTGCACCTGCTGCGGGCTCGCGGCGCACTGGGCGGGTGGACCGTCGACGCGGTGGACGGCGTCTCGCAGGACGAGGTCGCCCGCCGGCTACGCGCCTCGACGATCTTCCTGAGCTCCTGCTACCAGGAGGGTTTCGGGCTGCCGGCGGTGGAGGCGATGGCGTCCGGGAACTACGTCGTCGGTTTCCACGGTTTCGGCGGCCGGGAGTTCTTCGATCCCGCGTTCAGCCACCCGGTGCCCACCGGCGACCTGCTCGCCATGGGCCGCGCGCTGGAGGAATGCCTGACCCGGGAGGCCGAGCAACCAGGCTGGTGCTGGTCGCGGGGCGTGCAGGCGGCGCGGCACGTGCGGGCTGAGTATTCGGCCGAACGGGAAACTGCCAGCATCCTGGCGTTCTTCAAGGAGATCGGCCACCGACCCTGACCTCACCAGTGGCCGCGCCGCTCCCCCGGCCGCGGGATTCCGGCCCCACCGGGGTGGGGCCGGAATCCGGGTGGGCACGTCAGCGCGTCACGGCGTGATCTTGTAGATGTGGTACGCGGACTCCCGGGCGAACGCATCCTGCACCGCGCCGCCGCTGATCGGCACCGTCCGGTTCTCGAACAACACCTCGGCCCGCGTCCCCCTCATTCCGGGCGGGAGCGTCAGCGTCTGGGAGCCGGTGCCGCCGGTCCGGCCCGGCATCGCGAAGACGTAGTACGAGTTCCCGTACGCCTTGAGCATCGTGTCGAGGTTCGGGTTGAACCGCCACTCGTACGACTGGGTGTTCAGCACGGGCGCCAGGGAACTCACCCGCCGGTTCAACTCAGTCACCACCGGCCGGACCGCGGCGCCACACCGATCGCGCAGCACGTGCTGGGAGGGGCAGGAACCACCGAAGTTGTGGTTGAAGTACTGGATGCCCCGAGCCTCGTGGATCAGCGAGTTCATCACCGCGCCGGCGATCTGGTCACCGGTGATGGTCGGTGCGTTGTCCTCGGTGAACGGATGCCCCACCTCCACGAAGGCGAAGATCGGCTGACGCTTACCGTCGGCCCCGTCGAGGTGACGCATCCGATCCATGGTCCGGCCATAGTTCGCGGCGCGTCGGCAGTCTTCCCGCCGGACGCCGATGCCGGGCCCTTCAGACGGGGAATCGCAGACGCCGGGGTCGGTGTACCAGTAGATGTCGTTGGAGACCACGTTGGTGTAGCTGTTGACGAAGCGACCCGCCTCGGCATCGGTCTCCCAGAACATGACGCCCTTGCCGTAGTTGGCGTACCGCATCCGCCCGTCGGCGGGGAACCGCCTGAGCATCGTTTCCTGGACCGTGTATCCACAGCGGCCATTGGCAGGTTGGCAGACCGCTCCCTGGCCGGGATGGTTGCCGGTCCAGGCGGAACTGCCCGGGCCGCCCCACATGTCAACCTCGTCCGACAGTGACCAGGCGACCGTCGACGGCCCGACCTGCCCGCTGTTGCCCCCGATCACGCTCATCCCGGCGCTCTCGATGAGCCGCAGGTTGCTGTTGTCGGTCGGCGCCACGTACGTGTTGATGCCCGCGCTCTTGTCCAGAGCGGTGTCCCGCGCCTCGATCACGCTCTCCTGCCACACTCCGATCGGGAAGAAGGCCGGGTTGGTCCAGCCCGCTCCCCGCGCGACCGGGAACGTCCCGTAGTAGGCGGGGCCACCCTCCCAGGCAACACGGGGCAGCGCCAGCGGAGCGGCTGTGGTGGTCGGTGTCGGACCGGGCGTCGGGGTGCGCGTCGGCGACGCCGACGGGGTACGGGTCGGCGAGGTGCTCGGACGGGCCGACGTGGTCGGGGCGGACGTGCTGCCCGCGGCCGGCGCGAAGACGACATCGACCCAGTAGTTGCTGGCCTGGTAGTCCGACGTGGGGAAACCGCCCGCACCGTACGCGTAGACACCCGCGACGCCCGAGGTGCTCAGTGGGCCGGAGGTCACCGTCCGATTGAAAAAGTTCTGCGTCGACCGGTACCGAGCCGTGTGGTACGAGACGACGTACACCTGGCCGGCCTCGATCCGGACCGGCGTCGGGAGCTTCACCTCCTGCCAGCCCGAGGGCGACTCGGTGGTCGAGGTCGCGGTGGCGAGCTTCTGGCCCCTCGCGGACCAGACGTTGACCGGGTGCGTGCGTCCGGAGCCGTTCGCCTTGAGGAACCGGACGGCCGTCAACGTCCCGTTGCTGCTCGAGGTGAAGCGCAGGCCCAGCTCGACGAACTGGGTGTCAGGGTCGGTCGGCACGCCGGAGACGTCGGCTCCGGCGAAGAAGGAGAAGGTTGCGGATCGGCTGGTCGCGGCGTCGGCGGCGACGACCGTTGTCGACGCCAGGACGGCCAGGACCGCGGCGATGGTGAAGGTCGAGCGCCCGCGACGTGGGTGGCGCCCCGGCGGCGAGGCGGACGGGCGGGGGGCCGGGGGAACGGGAGGATGCTGGCTTTCCACGAGAATGGCACCTTTCGGGTTGGAGCTCTTATCGCCGCCACCCCGTTTGATCGAGATGGATACGCCTCCCCAGTGCGATTGTCTGACGCGGACAGCTACCGCTGTTCCGGCCAGCCGCCGCTGCCCGGGCTAACGAGGAGCAGCAACCTGTCGGGTACGGCCCTCCGTGAGACTTAATGGTTACTTGAGAATAGGCACCCCAATCGCCCGGAATGCCGTTCCGTTGCTCGCACCGGCAAAAACGACATCAACGCCGAGGAACTACCGCCTGAGCTGGGGAAACTCCCTCCGCCCCCAACCGGAGCGCACGCTCCACCCTGGAGATCGCCGCCTCGCCTCGGCCAGCAGGATGATCGCGACGTAGCAGGCCGCCGCCGGCAGCAGCCGGGGCGACCGGAGCAGAACGTGCCGGAGCCAGGACCAGGAACTCGGACCGGGCACCGGGTCGACCGGCAGTCCGTACTCCGGTGGGGCCGACCGGACGAAGCGCCAGAACTCCGCGTTACCCTCCCGTGCGCGGGCCACCCGGCGGATGAGATCCCCGGTGCGGCGCGGGGCGCGTACGCGCACCACCGCCTCGATCTCCACCTTCTCGTCCGCGCCGACCACCGCGTCGAGGAACATGTCGTCGGCGGTGATCTCGGGGATCCGATCGAAGCGGGACCTCGCCTCGGCGGAGAGCGCGATGACCCCGCGCCCGAAGAGGCGGTTGCGAAACACCGGCAGTCTGGCGTTCATCGCGTAGTAGGCGCGGACGGGCCAAGCGCTCCCCGAGGTGTCGACCAGTGGCCGGGGCACCGCCGCGACGACCCCGGGCCGACTGACGGTGGCGGCAAGCTGGCGCAACACTTCGGCCGTGACGGGCACATCAGCGTCCACGTAAATGAGAACGTCGCCTTTCGATGCCTGGCCGGCGGCGTTCATTGCGGCAGCCTTGGACGGCGTGGGAATTTCCAAAACGCGTACACCATAAGAACGGGCGACCGCGGCAGTATCGTCGGTGCATCCGTTTGCGGCGACGACAACCTCCATATCCGCGCCGAATTGCGGGGATTCAAGGAGGCGCCGCAGGACGCCACCGATCCCGGCCGCTTCATTGAACGCGGGCATGATGACGCTGATTCGCACGCATCGATGCTGCCAGCCCGGAGGCGAATCAACAACCGGTCGAATGGCCGAGGGCTGTCTCCCGCGGAAGCCCACAGATGCTGCCCGTTTGATGCCTTGTCTGCGCCCCCAACGTCGGTAGATTACTCTCCCATGCGCTCCTATGTGCACGGTTCTCGGGTCGGCAGCCGGGTCAGCGTCTACGGGGTCGACTTCGACCCACTGCATGAGAAAGACGTGATTCAGCATGTCGTCACCGAACTTGCCGCAGGCCGGGGCGGACAGATCGTAACCCCCAATGTGGACATCCTTCGACTTACTCGCCGAGATCGGGAATCACGGGCGCATGTCGAATCAGCGAACCTTGTCGTGGCCGACGGCAAACCGCTGGTCTGGGCCAGCCACCTTGCCGGACGGCCACTACCGGCCCGAGTCGCGGGCTCGGACCTGATCTGGAGCCTGTCGGCCGCACTGGCGGAGCAGGACCGCTCGGTCTATCTGATGGGCGGCGCGCCGAGCACCCCGAGCCGCGCGGAGCAGGTCATGCGGTCCCGCATCCCGCGGCTGCGGATCGCCGGGCACCTCAGCCCGCCGTTCGGCTTCGACACCCAACCGGAGCAGCTCGAGAAGGTCTGCGCCACAGTGGCCGCGGCTCAACCGGATCTGGTGTTCGTCGGGCTCGGCTTTCCCAAACAGGAACGCGTGATCGCCCGGCTCCGCCCCCTGCTGCCCCGTTCCTGGTTCCTGGGCTGCGGCGCGGCCATCGGGTTCGTGGCAGGCGTGCACCGACGGGCTCCGCGGTGGATGCAGCTGTCCGGGCTCGAGTGGACACATCGCCTGGCCAGCGAGCCGGCCCGGCTGATGCGCCGGTACCTCGTACACGACCTTCCGTTCGCGCTGGAACTGCTGGCGGTGAGTGCCCGACAGCGGCTTCACCTCGGGCCGGAAGCCCCCGAGGACCGAGGCGCGGGTGGGCCGGACGAGCCGGTCCAGGCCGGAGGGCCGCATTGAGCCGGCTCGACGTCTCGGTCGTCATCGTCTCGTACAACACGCGCGAGCTGACCCTGCGCTGCCTGCGGGAACTCACCGACAGCCGCACCGAGGACGTCCGGTTCGACATCACCGTCGTCGACAACGCCTCGCACGACGACTCCGCCGAGGCGATCGCCGAGTGCTTCCCCGAGGTGCGGCTGATCCGACTGGCCGAGAACGTCGGCTGGGGCCGTGGTGTCAACCGGGGCGCGGTCGCCAGCGACGGGGAGTATCTCCTGCTGCTCAACCCGGACACCGTCCCGGTCGGACGCCCGGTCACCGACCTGCTCACCTTCGCTCGGCGTCAGCCCGAGCACCGCATCTACACCGGGCGGACGTTGCACGCCAACGGCACGGACGACGGATATTCCTGCTGGGGCCTGCCGAGCCTGTGGAGCCACTTCACCTTCGCCACCGGCCTGTCGACGGTCTTCTCCCGCTACCACTGGGCCAACCCCGAGGGCCTGCCTCGCTACGACCGACAGTCGGTGCGTGAGGTACCGGCGGTCTCCGGCTGCCTCATGCTCATCGAGCGTGACCTGTTCTGCGAGCTTGGCGGCTTCGACCCGCAGTTCTTCCTGTACAGCGACGACATCGACCTGGCGGCCCGCGCCGCCGCTCTCGGCGCTCGACCGATCCTCAACCCGGACGCCACCGTGATCCATGTCGGTGGCGCCTCGTCGAGTTCGGAGGGGCAGCGGATGAAGATCCTCCGGGGCAAGGCCACCTACGTCCGCCGACACTGGTCACCGCCACGGGCCCGGCTCGGCATCGGGCTGCTGGCCGCCGGTGTCGGGCTGCGGGCCGTCGGCACGACACTGCTCACCTCGAAGCGGTCCCGTAGCGTCGACTGGGTTTCCATCTGGCGGCAACGCCACGTATGGTCCGCCGGGTGGCCGCAGATCGACGAGCCCCGGCCGCCGCAGGACCCCGACCTTGTGGCACCGCAGCCGACGGTGCCACCTCCGCCGGTCGACCGACCCGCGACCCACGCCGCAGACCCAGCGGCAGACCGGGCCGGCGCAGTAAGCCGACCCGGCGGCTGACGGGCATTCATTCAACCGCGGCGGCGGTTGCGCTTGGACAACTCCGTCACTCCGGCGTCGAACGCCATTCGAATAACCGTCTCGCACTTCTGCAGCGGCTGCCGCCAACGCCCGTGGAATTCCTTTCGGGATAACCGCGGCGATGACGCACTTGCGGCTCGACCGGTCTACTCTGCCAGCTCGATGTCCGGTGATTTCACCGAGAGTCATATTGTTGACAATAAGCCGAGGGCGGGTCATCGCGGGCGGCTCAGCACCGTGAAGGTGAATCGAGCGGTGACGCGTTCGACAAGCGACACGGCAACCCCGCATGATGCCGTTTGCATATCACATATCCGATGTGCCGGCGACCCGACGATCGTCGGTCAGTGTCGTCGGGAACCTGC
Organism: Micromonospora sp. NPDC005220; assembly: GCF_040607895.1. Taxonomy (NCBI): domain Bacteria; kingdom Bacillati; phylum Actinomycetota; class Actinomycetes; order Micromonosporales; family Micromonosporaceae; genus Micromonospora; species Micromonospora sp. NPDC005220. Next base: position 19,733 of record NZ_JBEXHP010000024.1, on the reverse strand, counting down.
CCCATGGCCGCCTCGTAGGACTTGCCGGGGGAATATTCGAGCGCCCGCTGTTTCGCGCCCAGTGAGGTCGGTGAGACGGAACCTGAGTGCGTAGAGCTTCACGGATACGTGTCCTCCGCTCTGCTGATGGCGTCGATGACGCCGGAGTTGCCTCGGTCAGATGCCCCGGCCACGCCTGTGCAGCGTGCGCAGCACCGTGTCGGCACTGAGCACCCTCCCGGCCACCGCGAGCGCGAGGTACGCGCGCGGCTCGCGCGGGTTGCGTCGGAGGGCGTACCGAGCCCAGCGCATCGCCGCCCGCCGGTCGCCGGAGGCGGCGTTGGCGAAGGCGATCTGTCCCGAGACCCGCGCCGCGCCGGCTGGTTGGGTCCCGAACTCGGGGTAGCGCTCCAAGAGCCACTGCAACGCCTCGGAGATGGTGTCCCAGCGCTGCGCGAAATAGGACCGTCTGTGCCAGCGCACCAGCACGTACGGTGTGCACAGGTTGACCAGCGGCGCACTGCGCGCCGCGCGGAGCAGGAAATCGTAGTCCTCCGCGTAGCTGCCGGGGATCTCCTCGTCGACCAGGCCGAACCCGGCGCGCAGCGCGGCGGCGCGGATCAGGAACGTGGACGGGTGCAGCTCGGGCATCCTGTCCCGCAGCAGGTCGGCGAGGGTGACCGAGTCCCGCGTCAACACCCGGTCGTGGGTCTTCCCGCCGTAGCTGACCCGAATACCACAGCTGATCACCTCCGCGTCGGGGGCGGCGGCGAGCGCCTCGATCTGGGCCCGCAGCTTGCCGGGCAGCCACTCGTCGTCGTCGTCGCAGAATGCGACGAACTCCCCGACGGCGGCGAGGACCCCGGAGTTGCGCGCCCCCGCCAGGCCCGGGGTCCGCTGATTGGGGATCACTCGGACCTGGCGGTCCCGCCGAGACAGCCGCGTCAGCGATAGATCCACCTCCGACCGGTCGTGGACCACCACCACCTCGACCGGGCCGGAGTAGTCCTGGTCGAGGATGGCCCGCACCGCGGCCCGGAGCAGTTCCGGACGGTCCCGGGTGGGCACGACCGTGCTCACGCTAGGGTGTCCGGTCATCGCCGCGCCCCGTGCCGGCCCGTCAGCAGCCACGACCACCATCTCGCGCGCTGCCGCTGTCCGGCCGACGCGGCCACCAACTCCTCCACGATCCGCCCGACCTGCTCGACCGCCGCCCGGCGTGCCTCGGACGCGTCCGGGTCCGCGGTGACGGTGAACCGGAACGGGTCGGCGAGCCCTTCGGTGAGCGCCTCCATCACCGCCTCGCGGGTCTCGGCCAGCGCCACCATGCCGGCTGCGCCCAAGCGACGGGCGAAGAGCTGCTGGTGGTCGTCGACGTGCTCGCCTCGGGCCGGGTCACGGGGGGTGACGATCGGCAGATGGCCCTGCCGGCGTGCCTCCAGAATGGTGGCGGGCCCGGCGTGGCAGACCACCAGGTCGGCCTCGGCCATCGCGGTCTGGAGTTCGCCGTGACCGAGGAAGGTCACCGCCCCGGGGATGGCGGGCGCCCGGGTGTGTCCGTGCTGGATCGTCAACCCGACGTCGTCGACGGCGCGGTGCCAGTCCTCCAGCCAGCGGATCAGGCGGTCGAACGGGTGCGTGTCGGTGCCGACGGCGACCAGCACCCGGGCCCGGGCGAGGTCACCGCAGCGACGCGGTCGGAACAGCCCGGTGCTGGTTGCCGGTCGGGATCGACCCGCCGCGACCCGGTGCGCGGGAACGTTGCCGAGGCTCTCAGCACTCACAACAGGGGCCCCACGACGGTGGCCTCCGGGTACTGCCGCCGCTGCTCATCCCACTGCACGAGCATCGCGGACAGGAACGGCCGACAGAGTCGGGCTGTCACGGTCGCCGTGTCGATGCGGTCGTACACCTCGATGTAGACGGTGGGGACGCGCCAGAGCCAGGCCAGCAGCACGAACGGAACGGCCACTCCGGCTCCGGTGGTGACCACCGCGGCGACCCGGCGCGACCGCAGCACCCGCCAGGCGAGGACGGTGTTGCGCATCAGATTCGGCACGTCGCGGGTCGTCGGATGGTATGCCGGGACCATTTCCTCACCGGCGAGCTGCGAGACCGCCTCGGGTGTGTCGAAGGTGATCCAACAACGCCGCCAGGTCTCGTACCACGGACGCAGAGCGAGCAGTTGGGCCAGATGGCCGCCACTGGAGCCCACCAGGAGCAGGACCCCACGACCGTCGGCATCCTCGATTGTCGTGTCCACGCGACTCCCCACAAGTGCTTGGATTTTCGTCGGCAGCCCCGCAACAGCAGATCACACGTCCCCAGTCGGTGAATAGAGCGACCGAGTCAACACGATCACTCACATCAATGATCCCCATGGCGTGGAATCGCTTTCATCGTCCGAACTCGATGGTGACCAAGACATTGGTGATCTCGAATGATCAGGCGGCGCGTCGATTCTCGATGACGTCCAGCAGGGCCGGATGCAGCGCGGCGTTCCAGCCCGCGCCGGCGTCGGCCAGCCGCCAGACACGCAACCACATCTCCAGCAGGTAGGCGTCCGCCACCAACCGTCGGGCGGCCGGCCCGAGCCCCAGCTCCGCGCCGTACCGGTCCAGGTGGGTGTCGACGGCCAGGGCCGCCGCGGCGGCTGGCGCGTCCCGGAGTACCAGGGCCCGTTGGAACGCGTCGTGGGCCAGATCGAAGCCGAGCGGAACGCTCGGCCCACTGTGTTCCCAGTCCCAGGCCACGAGGCGGCCAGCGTGCACACCCAGGTTCCAGGGCACCCAGTCGCCGTGCCAGTGCCCGAACTCCACGGCCGTGCCACCGTGCCGGCGCACCAACGCGGCGACGGCGGCGACCGCCCGGCCGCCATCCGGTGCGCTGGCGGCGGCACGCTCCGCCTCGACGGTGAGCCGGACCAGGAACGGCGACCCGGCCAACTGTCGCGGTGGCTCCGCAGGGCCGCCCCGACGGGCGACCGCCAACAGCGCGGCGATTCGCGGGGGTGCGCCGACCGCCACCCCCCGCACGGCCGGCGGCAGCGGTTCGACAAGCGCGACCGTCTGCCCGCCGACGGCCGTCTCGGCGAGCAGTCGGGGCGCCGCCGGGTGGTCCGGCGCTCGGGTCGCCGTAGCCAGGCCACGCAGGGCCGCCGCCTCGGCCGTCACGAGTGCCCGGGTGGCGCCGTTCCAGCCGATCTTCGCGTACCCGAGGGCGCGACCGTCGGGCGCGAACAGTTGCAGGGTCGGCTTGTGGTTCGGGTCCGGCGAGCGAACCCCGCAGGCCGCGTAGACGGCCGACCCACCGAGCGCGGCGCCCAGCCGCCCGGTCAGCAGCACCTCGTCGGCCGCGACCTCGTCGGGTAGCGACACGGTGAGCCGGGGGAACGGTGCCAGGTCGATCGCGCCCACCCGGGCCAGCGCGCCCAGCGCGGCCCGCAACGCCCGCACTCGCCACGGGCGCAACGCGTTGTACGCCAGCAGCGAGGCGGCCGTGACGCGCGGCGCGTCGAGCGGCAGCAGGAACCGTGCCCGGGCCAGCGACGGAACGACCGCGTACCGGGCGACGGGGCGGTGCCCGGGCGGCGGTGGACCGCTCACTGTGAGTGCGATGCGCTCATCGCCGAACACCGCCCGGGTGACCCAGCCCAGTCCGTCGCCGCGAGCACGAGGGTCGCTGGAGACGGTGGCCCGCGCCGTCACGGTGCCCGTTCCGGCCAGTCGAGATCCAACCCCAGCCGCTGCCGCAGGGCCTCGTTGTGAGGTCGGTAGTGCTCGATCAGCTCCGCTCGAACCCCCGGATCCAGCGGGGCCGAGCGGCGCTCGTTGTAGACCTTGAAGGTGGGCAGGTCGTGCGCGGGCAACCCCAGAAAGTCCAGGGTCCTGCGGTAGGCGCCGCGGGCGTCGCGGTAGAGGTCCTCGCTGGGGAGGAACAGGATCCGCTCGCGCTGGAACCGGTCCAGCCACGGCTCCAGGTGCTCCAGGTAGCGCCCCCGAGCACGGTAGGTGTACCAGTCGTAGGGCTCGCTGAAGGAATCCGGCTCGACGATCAGTCGCTCCCGTTCCCCCGCTGTCCGCTCCTCCTCGGCGGCCAGCGCGGCGGCGAAGTCCAGCGGCTCGACGCCGTGCGTCCGCCGTTCCTTCCAGTGCGAGTACGCCCGCTCCACCGGGTCCCTCAGCAGCACGATCAGCCGCACCGTGGGCATCAGCGCGGCGACCCGCTGCGCGGCGAGCGGGTGGAACATGTAGAGCGGAGCGGCCTCACCAACCCGTACCGGGCCGCCGTGGCGCCCCTGCAGCGTCGCCCGCTGCCGGGACGTCGGGAAGTGCGAGCGGTACCAGGCCTCGCCCCGGTGCCAGTTCTCCTCGAAGTAGTGCGAGGCCTTGGTGTTCCAGGCGGGGAAGAGGCGCGGCACCAGCGGGTGCTGGATCAGGTAGTTCCACAGTGAGGTGGTGCCGCCCCGCTTGGTGCCGATGATGAGAAAGTCCGGCAACGACCGCCGATCACTGGTCCGTACGCCGTAGTCGACCAGAGCGTCCTTCACCCGGTCGGTCAGCTGGCTCGGCACGATCTGCTTCACCCGGTCGCGAACGGACGACACGACTCTCACCTGCCCTTCGAGGACGTCGAGCTGGCACCGGCAGCAGCCGATGCCGCATCGACGTCGCCACGGAGTTGCCGCATGGTCACCCGGACGAACCGTCGCACGTCGGGCACCGTCCCCACACCCACGCACCCGGCGGCCAGCACGCTCAACGCCACCACCAGGCCGGGGATCCCCCGGCCACCCGCGAGCACGCCGGCCAGGGCCGCGGCCCCCACCCCGGCGACCACCCCGGCCGCCGCGCGCACCAGCGCCGCGTCGACCAGCGGCTGACCCAGCACCGCCCGAGCGCAGCCGAACGCGGTCAGGTTCTCGGTGGCGATGCCGGCCGCCCAGGCGACGGCCGCGCCGGTCACGCCGTACCCCGGGATCAGCCACAGCCCGAGGGAGACGGTGACCAGCAGCCCGATCACCGTCGCGGTCAGGTGTAGCCCGCTGCGCCCGCCCATCAGCAGCAGGCTCTGCACGTTTCCCACACCGGTGTTGACCAGCATGGCCAGGGCGAGCACCGTCATGGCGGTGGCGCCGACGGTGAACTCGGGCCCGAAGAGCTCAAGGAACCCCAGCCCGAACACCGCGAGCAGCAGGTAGACCGGCCACGACAGCACCAGCGCCCAGATGGTCAGGTGCCGGTGCACCGCCGCGGCGGCGGCCCGTTCGCCGCGCCCCAGCAGCCGGGACAACTGCGGCGACACCGCGACCCGCAGCCCCTGCATGGCCAACTGTCCGGCCAGGATGTAGCGACCGACCGCGCCGAAGACGCCAGCGTCGGCCTGCCCGGCGAGCACCGAGGTGAGCAGGACGCCCACCCAGACGGCGCCGGCGTCGATCGCGGCGGACGCGGCACGGGGCAACGCGAACCTCCAGAACGCCGACCAGTCGGCCCGCTCGGGTCGCAGCGCCACACCCCGGCCGACGCCGAGCGGACCCGTCACCAGCCCCAGGCAGACACCGACGGCGAGCGCCGCCGGAACCAGCCAACCGGTCAGACCGAGCAGCACTCCGCCACCGGCAACGGCGGCCACACCGACAAGCACCGGTCGGGCGAGCGGCACCAGGACGGACTGCACGCCGACGTACGCCCGAATCGGACGGACGCAGCGCACCACGGCGAGCAGGAGTGTCATCGCCACCACCAGCGGCACCGCCGCGAAGCTGGTCGCGATCAGGGGCGTACCGCCAGCGCCCGCGCCCAGCAGGCGGGGCCCGAGCGCGTCCGCCGCGAAGACCCCGACGAGGCCGACCACGACCGCGACCGCCAGCGGCGGCAGAAGGGCCACCGGGAGCACCCGGGCGGCGTCGCCGCGCCCGCCGAGACGTCGGCGAGGCAGCATCCAGATGAGGCCGGTCTCCGCACCCAGGGTGCAGACAGCGGCGGTGACCGTGACGATGCCGACCGCGGTGAAGAACACCCCGGAGCCGACCGTGCCGTAACCGCGGGTGATGACGACCACCAGCAGGAAGCCGAGCAGACCGTTGGCGGCGGCTCCGGCCAGACCCGCGACACCCGTACGGACGCTGCGCCGGGCCGCGGTCGTGGCGTCGACCCAGGGCTCGTCGTGGCCGGATTCGACGGCCGGGTGGGTGCCGGCCGTCATCCCGCACCGGCCCATCGCGGGCGCAAGGGAGGTGCCCGGTCAGCCCACCGGTGGCTTGCTTCCCGCTCGGCGAGCGCCATCGCGACGGCGACCCCGAAGAAGGCGATCGTGATGGTGGGGTCGGCCATGCCGTAGAACGGAACCTGCACCAGGCAGATCACCGGGACCACCGCCAGCCACTGCCCGGGCGCCGAGCGGGCCCGCGCGCTCCTCAACGCGACGATCACCAGCCAGGCGAGGAAGCAGAGCAACGCCGGTATGCCGTGGCTGAACAGCACCATCCAGAGCTGCCCCTGGGTGCCGACGGGCACCTCAGCCGTGACCGTGTCCACGCTGACGGGCGCACCGTAACCGAGCCATGGTGAATCCCCGATCCGGCGGATGACCTCCAGGTAGAGGGAGAGTCGGTCGGTGTTCGTGTCGCTCGACTCGACCCGATTGTTGATCAACTCGGCGACCGGGATCAGCAGAGCGGCGAGCCCTCCGATGGCCAGGACCCCGACGACGGAGGCGCCCACCCGGACGTTTCCCCGCAGCACGGCCCGCACGCCGAGCACGCCCAGGCCGACGCCGAGACTCACGAACATGACCCGGTTCAAGGTGAGGAAGGTCGGCGCCAGCGACAACGGCAGCGACACGAGCAGCGCCCAACGGAGGAATCCACGGCGGCGCAGCATGGTGTACGCCACGACGCAGGGCAACGTCATCGCGTACGCGCTGCCGTAGTTGTTGGTGTACGGGAACGGCGCCGCCGGACGGTAGATCGGGTTGAGCGACAGTTCGCTGTACTCGGTGGCGCTGATGTGGACCAGATCCTGCACGTACGGGTGGCTGGCCAGACCGGCGGGGAGCAGCATCTCCGTCGGGGTGGTCAGCGCGAAGCGCGGCGCCAGCACACCGAGCCAGCCCAGCAGGACCAGGCCGAACCAGAACGCGCAGATCGGCACGAGCGCCGCCGCGGGGTCGGCTCGCTCCCTGACACACACGTACACGTACCCGCCAACCACGAGAGCGGTGACGTAGTAGCCCAGCCGCAGACCGAAGGGGAGCAGCGAAACTGGCGAGGACAGTTGGGTGGCGCTGAGGAGCACCAGGGCCAGGAACAGCAGCCAGACGCCGGTGGCCGGCGGCAGCGGCACCCGCCCCCGGACGATCAGCAACGCCAGCAGCACCGCGCCGCACAGCGGCCAGATCAGGTAGAACGCGCCGGCCAACCACCACAGCGGGACCAGACCGAACATGATCAGGAGCGGCCAACGGGGCAGCCGCGGTGGCAGCGGCGCCGCGCTGGCCGACGGACCCTCCCCCTCCGGCTCGCTGACCGCCAGGGCGAGGGTGACAGCCATCGTCAGCCCCGTCCGCTGCCGGTGAGCACGAAACCCAACGGGGTGACGCCAGCCGCACGAAGCCGCTCCGCGAGCCGGCGCAGGTCGCTGTGGCGGGTCCTGTCCTGTTCGACAACGATGACTGCGGTGCCCTGGCGGGCCACCGCGACGCCACGCTCGTCGGCCTCGGAGGGTGGCGCGTTGAAGAGCACGACCCCGGTGGTGACGCGCTGCCGCCAGGTGCCTAAACGCACTCCGCCGGCGCCCACGGGCACCTCGTCGGTGTTGTTCCCGCCCGTACCCATGCCGTTCGCTGTCGTGTTCAGACTCGGTCGCGGCAGGGTCAGGGTGACGTCCGGGTCCTTCGACGGACGGCTGCCGACCGGGTAGGGAGACGGACGGCGGGTGGGAACCTGGCCGATGACCCCCGTGCCGCTGACCGCATCGGCGCCCCGGGGTTTCGGGACGAGCGGACGGGCCGGGCTGACCGCTGCGGGCAGGTGTTCCCGGTCCGCCAGCACCGCCGCACGCAACCTGTCCAGGCGGCCGCTGTCGTCGGCCACATAGACGTCGTGGCCGGTCGCGGCGAGCGCGACCGCCAGCGAGGCGGTGATGGCGCTCGGGTCCTCGCGCGTGGTCAGCAACGCCACCCGGGCCGGCTCGCGAACCCGCTCGGCGATGGCCATCGCCACATACCGGATGTCGGCGTCCGTCACCTTCCGTCGGCCGCCGGACAGTTGGCCGCCGAACAACCCGCCGCTGGACAACCCGCCGCCGGACAGCCGGCCACGCACGGTGCCGAGCAGCGGCAGGCCGGTGACGTCACGTCCGTCGTGGACCGATCGGACCCGGCGATCCGCGGACTCCAAGGCGAACGCCAGCACCACGCCCAGCAGTGCGCCGCCGAGAAGCCCGGCCAGCACGGAGAGCAGGATGTGCCGGCCGGAGGAGACCAGAGCACGTTCCGCGCTCTGCGTGATCCACCCCGGATTGACATCGACCGCCGCAATCTCCGTCCGCGCCGACCTCAACTGGGTGAGCTGATTGTTGGTTCCGCCCAATTCGGCGATGGCGGCGTCGAGCGAACCATCCCGCGCGCTCACGATTCGCCGCTGCAGAATCTGCCGCTGCCTGTCCACCTCCACGATGCTCTCGTCGTAGCGCTTCAACATCTCGGCTCGCTGCTTCTCGTACATCGTCCGCCGTACGTCGAGGTAGGTCTGCGCGGCGAGGTTGACGTTGCGTACGGCGTCGTCGGCCGATCGACCGGTGTACGAGAAGCGGAGGATCTGCCCACCGGTAGGCACCTCCACGTCGAGAGCGTCGCGCACCTCGCGCTGGTCCCCACCCTCGGCCGCGAGCCGTTGCACGACCTCGGTCCCGGTGGCGATGCCGCTCTCCACGTTCATGTTCACCGCCCGGTCGGCGGCGGCGCCGCTGGGGGTGAACGCGTCGGTGACGACCGGGCGTACCGCCACCACGGCGCTCGCGGTGACCGCGCTGGGCATGAGGATGACGTACCCGAGGACGGCGAGGAGACCGACGGCGGCGACCGCCCCCACCAGCCGGATCCGGTGCGCCGGGACGCGGAGCAGGTCCGTCAAGGTGAGCGTTCGGGCCGACGTGCCCCCACCGCCGAGTGCGTCGGCGGACCAGAAGCCGGGAGGTGCATCAGCCATGGAACCTCACCGTCTGTCGTGAGTTGCCTGGACGGGTCGACACCTGCGACAGGCGTGACACATCCCCTCGGGACGCTTCGGGGCCGCCGTTCCGGTCCGCCGCCGACCCGATCGTCATCTGTCGATTTTCGGTGACGGTGGGGGCCGCTGTCACTGCACGGAGAAGAAGATCCGGGGCGTGGACCAGGTCAGTGCCCCGCTCGCCGGTGCGATCACCGTGCTGGCCGCGCCGTTGACCGCCAGGTCGGCCGTGGGATCAAACGGCACGCTGCGCAACGTGCCGTCGCTACCGCCGTACACGATCCGGCCGCCGACCCAGGCCATGCCGCGCACCGAGGACCAGGTGACACCCGTGGTCTGCAGGCCGAACTCGGTGGCGCCGAGGTAGTTGCCGTCGATCTCGAAGTAGCGGTAGTAGAGCGCGTTGGCACCGCTGCGGGTGTAGTACAACCGTCCGCCGAGGTAGAACGCCCCGGTCATGCCCGCGGCGTTGAACCAGTCGTTGAATTCGGACGACTCCCAGGGGACGCCGATGGCACCGCCGTTGAACATCGAGACGTCGATCCGGCTGCCGGTGGGGGCACCGGCCACGGTGTGCGCCCAGTAGATGCGGTCGCTCACCCGCCAGGTCGCACCGGCACTCGTGTAGTTGGGTTGGCTGACCGTGGTGGGGGCACCGACACTCACACCGTTGAACGACGCCTTGGCCAGTTGGCCCTCGCCGGTGCCGAGGTAGAGGTTGCCGGTGGTCGCGGTCGGTGGCGTCTTCGGGACCACGGTGCGACCGCCGTCGAGCGGGAACATGCCGAGCCGGCCGTGGTACTCGCTGCCCATTCCGTCGGAGTTGTGCCCGAAGTAGAGCCCGTCGCTACCTCGCCAGAGCACGGGGACCTGCGAACCCCAGGTGCTCGTGCCGGCCGGCATGGACGCGCTGCCGCGACGGCCGGGATTCCAGGCCACCGGCAGGCCGGTCGCCGGAGTGACGGCGGCGATGCCGAGTCGGTCGATCGCGCCGTCGCCCGCCGCGTCGGTGGCGTTCGGGTTGTTCAGCCAGCGGAAGTGCCCGCCGAGGTAGATGACATTGTCGGCCACCTCGACGGAGGTGATGGTGTCGTTGCCGGTGTAGTCGACCCAGGTGCCGAGCTGACCCCCACCCCGGTTCGCGGTCTCGAAGCGGATCAGCGCGTCGCAGTACGCCGCCGGCCAACCGGCACCGCCGTTGGTGCCAACGACGAACCAACTGCCGTCCGCGCCGAACTTCACATCCTGGACGTAGTGCACGAAGGTCTCGGGCGCCGCGCACGGCGCGACGAACTTCTCGGTGCTCCAATCCAGCAGCGTCGGTGTGCCCGAGAGATCGATCATCGCCATCTGGTTCCGGGGCAGTCCGTTCACGAGGGTGAAGTTGCCGGCGGCGATCATGGTCTGCCCGTTCGGCGTGACATCGATCGTCCAGCCGTAGGAGCCGGTGCCGTGCCTCCCGACCGTGGCGTTGATGGTGAACGTCGGGTCGATCGCACCGGTGGTGGCATTGAGTCGACCCAGCCCGGAGTGCGCGGCGCCGTTCAACCAGTTGAAAGCGCCCGCGACGTAGAGCCAGTTGCCGCGCAGCACCATGTCCCGGATCATGCCGCCGTCCGAACGACCGACCCAACTGGCGATGGTCGCCCCGGTTGTCGGGTCCAGGGCGACCAGGTTCTTCCGGGAGACGCCGTTGACGGTCTTGAACCCGCCGCCCACGATGAGCGTGCCGTTCGGGCCGGCGAGCAGGGTGTTGACCGGGCCGTCGAGGGCCGGCAGGAACGTGGTCGAAATGGTTCCGCTGGACCGGTCGTACGCGAACAGGTAACTCTGGTTGACCCAGGCCGCGGCGGCGGTCTGCCGAATCTGGGTGAAGCTGCCTCCCACATACACCCGCGAGCCGAGCTGCGCGAAGGCGCGGGTCTCGCCATCGCGGCCGTGCGGGGTGTGGTCAGCGGGATTGATCGACACCAGGTTCGCCGTCTCGGGAGCCGGCACCACGGCGGCCGAGGTGGCGGAGGGTGCCGTCAACACTGCGGCCAGAATCACCAGACTGACTGCCGCCGAGCGGAGACGGAATCTTGCGGATCGCCGAGAGAGCGGAACTTCGGGCACGCTGCGCCTCCAAGTTGGACGAGAACCTGCGTAGCGTGCCCTGCCGATCACGCTTGGCGATATCCGCCGATTGGACGGTCGCTAGCTCAACGTGACGACGGCGCTCCGTTTCGCTGTCGGGTGTCAGACACCTCGTGCACCCATGGCTGAGCGGCGAGGCAGCAGGGGTCAGGCGGTGGTCGTGAGCCCGACGGGTGCCGCGTTCGCGGACCGTACGGGTGGACGCACCCGCCCCTCGGCGACGAGAACCGTCAGCACCAGCACGCCGAGCAGCAGAGCGCCGAAGATCCAGCCACCGACCACGTCCGTGAGCCAGTGCTTCTCGGCGTAGATGCGGGTGTAACCCTCCACGCAGGCCAGCACGCCCAGCGCGGTCGCGATGGCGATTCGACCGCGTCGCGGGACGTTCCAGGTCAGCCCCGCCAACACGGCGATGGTGCCGAAGGTGAGCATGACGCGGGCGCAGCCGCCAGAGGGATAGGTGCCGACGTCGGTGGGCGGGTGCCCCCGATTCACGGTCAGCGCCAGGATCTGCTGGATGTACTGCTCGAGAACGAACTGCGACGGCATCACGAGCAGCGGGATCCACCAGCGACGGCGTCGCCAGGCGATGGCGAGGCCGACCGCCGCGACCACCGTCACCCACGTGAGCGGGTACCGGTCCCCGATCGTCGTGACGAACGAGTTGACGTCGGCCCACCCGGCGACCCGGCGGGCGTGCACGTAGTCGAAGACCGGGTGATCGACGGACGGCTCCAGTCTGGACAGCACCTCGCCGAGGGGCCAGCAGACCGTCACCACCGCCGCCGACCCGGCAAGCAGGACGACGAGAGCGGCACCGTTTCGGCCGACAGCCTCGGTGAGCCCGGCCACCGCGACGCGTAGCCGGTCCGCCGCTCGGCTCTCCAGTGCGGCCGGAGCCCACCGGGTCGCCACCACGGGGATCAGGACGGCCGGCACCAGCACCGACGCTGCCCCCAGGACATAGATCAGCACCATCGCCGTCGGCCCTCCTCCACCGTCGCAGTGAACGTCAGCGGCTGCCTCCGGTGGGCTGCCGCAGGTACGGGTCCTGTCCGGCCCGAGCAAAGCCCGCCACCGCCGAGGCGTCGTGGTTCATCGCCGGTCTTTACCGGCGAGCTGCCAGCAGGGCTTCCCGCATCGCCTCGACCGGCGCGACCACGCCGGTGAACTGCTCGAACTGCCCGACCGCCTGCGCCAACAGCAGGTCCACACCGGACACCACCCGCAGGCCGGCCGCGGCGGCGGAGGCGGCCAGCGGCGTGGGCCACGGGTCGTAGAGCGCGTCGAAGAGGACCGCGCCCGTCCGCCAGGCCACCGCGCCGGCCAGCGGATCGGCAACTCCCTTCGGCACGGTGGAGACGACCACGTCGGCGGCGGCGAGGGGCCGGGGCGCGTCGGCCCAGTCGGCGCGAGTCAGCACCACACCCAGCGCGTCCGCCACCGGACGCAGCTCCTCGACCGCCTCCGGGCGTCGGGCCACCACCGTCACCGACGAGCAGGCCAGCTGCGCGGCGGCGGCCAGCGCCGCGCGGGCCGTGCCACCGGCACCGAGCACCGTCACCGCGGCGCCGGCAGTCACGCCGGCCTCGGTGAGCACCTGCACCATGCCACCGACATCGGTGTTGTCCGCGTACCACGAGCCGTCCGGTCGGCGTACCAACGTGTTGGCCGCGCCGACGGCGGCGGCGACCGGCGACGCGGCGTCGGCCACGGCGAGTGCCGCCTCCTTGCCTGGCATGGTCACCGACAACCCGGCCCACTCCGGGCCCAGGCCGGCGACCAGATCCGGCAGCTCCGCCGCCGCGCACTCGATCCGGGTGTACGACCACCCGGTCAGCCCGGCGGCGACGTAACCGGCGGTGTGGATCACCGGGGAGAGGGAGTGCGCGATCGGTTTGCCCAGCACCGCGGCCCGCCGTCGGAGCGCCATCAGATGATCCCGGCCTCCTTGGCCTTGTTCTCATTGCGCTTGTGCTGCTCGTACGTCTCGGCGAACGCGGAGTGGCCCTTGTCGTCGATCGCCACGAAGTAGAGCCACTTACCCGGCGGCGTGTCCATCGCCCCTTCCAGGGCCTCCTTGCCGGGGTTGTTGATCGGGGTGGGGATCATGCCCGGCAGCTTGCGGTTGTACGGGTTCTTCGGGTCGTCCAGCTCGGCCGCCGTCATCTGCTTGGACGACTTGGTCGGCTTGCCGATCGACTCCAGGTAGTAGTTGACAGTGACGTCCATCTCCAGGCAGTTGCACGGGAACTCACCGTACGCCCGGTTGTAGGCCACCCGGGCGACCTTGCCCAGGTCGTCCTTGTTGCCCGCCTCGGCCTGAGCCAGCGAGGCCACGATCAGCGCCTCGTACGGGCTGACCTTGCGCTCCTCCTGCACCCGGTCGGCGAACTTCATCTCACCGGTCACCGAGAGGAAGCGGGTCACCATCAGCTTGAGGATGCTCTCGGCGGTGGCCTTCGGCGGGATCTCGTAGGTGTCCGGGAAGAGGAAACCCTCGACGGACTTGACGACCTTCTTGCCGTCGTCGCGCTTGAACCACCAGTCCGGGACGCCGAGCGCCTCCGGGTCCTTAGCGGCGGCCTGGAAGTCCTTCACCGGGATCTTGGTCTTCTCGGAGAGCAGCTTGTAGATGTTGAAGCTGGTGCGGCCCTCGGGGATGGTCAGCCCGTTGACGATCTTGTTCTTCAGGTCGAGCATCGCGGTGACGGCGCTCGCGCCGCTCATCTGCTTGCGCAGCTTGTACGTGCCCGGCTGGATGTTCTTGCTGCGCGAGTTGGCCTCGGCCGCCTCGATGAAAGCCTTCTGGCTCTTCACCACGTCAGCCGCCACCAGGGCGTCGGCCATGTCGGCGAGCAGCGCACCGTTCTTGATCTCGACGGTGATCTCACCGGCCCCGCTGCCGTCGTAGTCGGGGGTGACGAAGTAGTTCTGGATGCGGTCGAAGCCGTAGAACGCGCCGCCGCCGATGCCGCCCAACAGGAGAAGAGCCATCAGCAGAGCCAGGACCGTCTTGCCCCGGCCGCCGCCCGATCCGCCCTTGCGCTTGCGGAAGCCGCGCCGGTGCCGACCCTTCTCCCCCCGCTCCGCCTCATCGAACCCAAGGTCCAGATCGTCGATCATTACGTCCGCCTCCGCTGCGCGTCCAGCCAGCTCTGCAGGATCTCCACCGCGGCCGCCTGATCGACAACCGCACGTTGACGTTTACCTCGGACGCCACGCTCGGCAAGCCTACGAGAAGCGACCACGGTCGACATCCTCTCGTCAGTGAGCGTTACCGGGACGGGCGCTATCACATCGACCAGTCGGTCAGCGTACGCCTTCACATGGACAGCCGCAGGGCCGTGCTTACCAGCGAGATTGACCGGAAGGCCGACGACAACCCCGACGGCCTCGTGCTCGGCCACCAACGCGGCCAGCTCGGCGAGGTCGCTCGGCACCGCGTCCGGCGCCGCCGTGAGATCGCGGGCCAGGGTGACCAGCGGCGTTGCCAAGATCCCGTCCGGATCCGAGCGGGAGACACCCACCCGCACCTGACCGACATCCACACCGATCCGCACACCGCGCGTCAGCTCAGCCACCGCGGGTCACCACCGACCCGGCGTGAACCAGGGCGGACCACATGGCCCGCCCTGACACACAGTGATGATCCATCACGCCTCAGTGATCGCCTTCTCGACGGTGAGCAGCAGATTCGGCGCCTCGGCCGCGGGCAGACCGCCGCCCTGAGCCAGGTCGGGGCTGCCACCGCCGCGCCCGGAGAACGCCGCCTTCACCAGGTCCGACGCGGCCAGGCCCCGGCTCCGCGCCGCCGCGTTGACCGCCACCACCAGGGACGCCTTACCGTTCGACCGGGCCGCCACCGCGACCACCGCCGGCCGCGCCGGGTCGATCTTGCCGCGGATCTCCTGGGCCAGGGTGCGCACGTCGTTCCCGGCCGCGCCCTCCGGTGCCTCGGTGCCCACGTACGCGACGCCGCGCACGTCCTTGGCCTGGGCCGCCAGCGCCGACGCGCCCCCCAGCACCAGCTGCGCGCGCAGCTTCTCCAGCTCCTTCTCCGCGTCGCGGAGCTGGGTGACGGTCTGCTCCACCCGGTCGGCGACCTGATCGTTGGGTACCCGGTACAGCTCGGCCAGCCGGGAGACCAGCAGGTGCTCCTTGGCCAGGAAGCCGAAGGCGTCCATGCCGACCAGCGCCTCGACCCGGCGTACACCGGAGCCGATCGACGACTCGGAGAGGATCTTCACGAGGCCGAGCTGGGCCGAGCGGGCCACGTGCGTGCCGCCGCACAACTCCCGGGCGTAGTCACCCACCTCGACGACCCGCACCTCCTCGCCGTACTTCTCACCGAAGAGCGCCATCGCGCCGATCCGCCGCGCCTCCTCCAACGAGGTGATGAAGGCGTGCACCTCCAGGTCGGCCAGGAGCACCTCGTTGACCTGCTGCTCCACGTCACGCAGGACGCTCGGCGACACCCCGGTCGGGGTGTTGAAGTCGAACCGGAGCCGACCGGGGGCGTTCAGCGACCCGGCCTGCGTGGCCGACTCACCGAGGAAGTTCCGCATGGTCTGGTGCACCAGGTGGGTGGCGGTGTGCGAGCGGGAGATCGCCCGACGCCGGGTCGTGTCGATCTCGGCGAAGCCGGCCTCACCGGCGCGTACCTCGCCCCGGATCACCCGGGCGCGGTGCACGATCAGGCCGGGCACCGGCTGCTGCACGTCGAGCACCTCGACCTGCCCGCCACCAACCGTGATCATGCCCTGGTCGGGCTGCTGGCCACCGCCCTCGGCGTAGAACGGGGTGGTGTCCAGCACCAGCTCGATGGTGTCGCCCTCGGTCGCCGCCTGGCGCGGGCCGTCGGCGCCGAGCAGCGCCCGCACCGTCGACTCGCGGGACACCTCGCTGTACCCGGTGAACGTCACCGGCCCACCCGCGTCGAGCACCGACCGGTACGCCGACAGGTCGACGTGCCCCGTCTTGCGGGCCTGCGCGTCCGCCTTCGCCCGGGTCCGCTGGTCGGCCATCAGCCGCCGGAAACCCTCGTCGTCGACGGTGAGGCCCTGCTCGGCGGCGATCTCCAGGGTCAGATCGATCGGGAAGCCGTACGTGTCGTGCAGCTGGAACGCCTTCGCCCCGGACAGCGCCGTGCCACCCGCCGTGCGAGTCTCCGCGATCGCGGTGTCCAGGATCGTCGTCCCCGCCCGCAGGGTGGACAGGAACGCCTCCTCCTCCGCGTACGCGTAGTCCGCGATCCGGTCGAAGTCGGTCGCCAGCTCCGGGTACGACGGCGCCATGCAGTCCCGGGCCACCGGCAACAGCTCGGGCAGCGCCCGATCCTGCCAGCCCAGCAGCCGGATCGACCGGATCGCCCGACGCATGATCCGGCGCAGCACGTACCCGCGACCCTCGTTGGACGGGGTCACCCCGTCGCCGATCAGCATCAGCGCGGTCCGCACGTGGTCGGCGATCACCCGCAGCCGCACGTCGTCCGGGTGCGACTCGCTGGCCACGTGACCCGAATGCGCGCCGTAGCGCTTGCCGGTCAGCTCGGCCGCCCGGGTCAGGATCGGCCGGACCTCGTCGATCTCGTAGAGGTTGTCGACACCCTGCAGGATCGAGGCCATCCGCTCCAGGCCCATGCCGGTGTCGATGTTCTTCGCCGGCAGGTCACCCAGGATTGGGTAGTCCTCCTTGCTGGTGCCCGGACCCCGCTCGAACTGCATGAACACGAGGTTCCAGAACTCCATGTAGCGGTCCTCGTCGACCGCCGGACCGCCCTCCCGGCCGTACTCCGGGCCCCGGTCGTAGAACAGCTCGGAGCACGGACCGCACGGCCCGGGAATCCCCATCGACCAGAAGTTGTCCGCCTTGCCCCGACGCACGATCCGCTCGGCGGGCACCCCCACCGACCGCCAGATCTCGTACGCCTCGTCGTCGTCCAGGTAGACCGTCGGCCAGATGCGCTCCGGGTCCAGCCCGAACCCACCGTCGGCCTGCGACCTGGTGACCAGATCCCACGCGAGCGGGATCGCGCCGTCCTTGAAGTAGTCGCCGAAGGAGAAGTTGCCGTTCATCTGGAAGAACGTGCCGTGCCGGCTGGTCTTGCCGACCTCGTCGATGTCCGGGGTGCGCAGACACTTCTGCACGCTGACCGCCCGCTGGTACGGCGGAGTCTGCTGACCCAGGAAGTACGGGACGAACTGCACCATACCGGCGTTGACGAACAGCAGGTTCGGGTCGCTGATGGCGGGCAGCGGAGCGGACGGCACCACGGTGTGGCCATTCGCCTCGAAGTGCGCGAGGTACCGCCGCTTGATCTCCGCCGTCTTCATCGCTGGTGTTCCTCCGGAAAGATTTCTCGATCGCCGATTCGCGGGTCTTCCCGCAGGTCGGCGAACTGATCGTCGAACGCCTCACCGTGGGCGAACGCATGGTGGATCTCCTGCTCGCGTTCGGCCATCCCGACTCGGACGTCCTCCACGAAACTACGCAGCGACTCGACGAGCCCGCCAGCGGATTCCGTCAGCGAGCTGGCGATGCCCGCCGGCGTGTACGCCTGCGCGGTCCGGGTCGCCTTACGGACCACGATCACACCGACGGCCACCCCGATGCCGAGCCAGAACAAGCGCCTCATGTCTCGCTACCTCCTGGTGCGCCGGCCGGTCAGCTGTTGGCGCGACGCGCGGCGCGTCGCTGCTGCTTGATGGTGTCGCGTACCTCGCGCTCGGTCTCGGCGTGCCGGCGACCGGCGGCGGCCTTCCGCACGCCGTAGCCGAACGCGGCCACCTTGACCAGGGGGTTGGCGGCCGCGGCGGAGACCACGGTGGCCAGGTTGGCGATGTTGGCGGTGACGTTCTGCGCGTGGCTGGTCATGGTGTCGACCTTGGCCAGCTGGAGGTTCACCCCGTCGAGCGAGGTCTGCACCTGTTCCAGCGCGGTGTTGACGTTCTTCACCGTGGTGTTCACGTCGCCGAGCAGCGGTGCGGTCCGATCGTTGAGGTCGTTGATCATGCGGGTGGTGGCGTCAACCGTGTGCCGCAGCCGCAGGATGGGCAGCATCAGGATGAGCACCAGCACCGCGAACGCGGATGCCGCGATCAGTGCCGCGATCGCTCCAATGTCGCCCATGCCTGTCCTCCTCAAACAGAATTCCGCAGGACCCGACGTCCTGGGAACGCACAACGATGGCCCCCGTGCCGGCCGCCGAGCCGTCGGCGGTCACCGGAAGCGGGCGTGCCGCCAGCCCCAGACCCTACCGTCCGTGATGGAGACCGGCTCAGGACGGTGAGGGGGTCAGCTCTCCCAACGGGTCCGCACTGACCGTGGGGAACGGATCCTCACCGGTCAGTGACGGGTCGGTGGTCGGCTGCGGCCTCGTCCGCTCGTCGTCGATCGCATTGCGCACCTTTACCGACACCAACGAGCCGGTGCACTCGGTCGCAGCGGCCGACGGGTCGGCGGACGGCACGGCCGGCTCGCCGTCCACCGGCGGCGGCACACAGGTCGGCTCGCGCACCCACAGGTCGAGGGTCAACTCGTCGCGACGCCAGCAGGTGTAGCTGCCCTTCGTCTGCTGCTCCGGGCAGCGGCTCACCTTCCACGGCCGCCACCCGTCCTGGCGCAGCGCGTCCTCGTAGACCTTCGCCGTCTCCTCGGGCGCCCTCTCCGAGGTCACGGTGCGCTCACGCAGCCGGCAATCGAGCAGGCACCACCGGCTGCCGCTGACGTCGTCGACCGTCTTCGCGGCCGCCCAGCCGGGCACGCCGAGCTGGTCCAGGTTGTCGAAGACCGGGTCCCGGCTCAGCGTCCGGATGCCGAAGAAGAGCGGCACCGCGCCGAGCAGCACGATGCTGACCAGCGCCAACACCGCCGCGCGCAGGCGACGTCGTTCCCGGGTCTGCCGGCGTTCCTCGGACCGGGCACCCGGCGCGGCATCGTCGTCCGGCGTGCCCTGCCCGGCAGCGCGCAGCGCCGGCCCGTCGGAGGGCTCCGGTGCCGGCCGGTCGACCGGGCCGGACGCGGAGGGCACCACGGCGGCGACGCGGGCCACGCCGACGGGCTCGCCGGCCCGTCCGGGCGGCGGCACGGGCGCGACACCGCTCGGCTCGGCGCGACCGGACTCACGATGCGGGGGCAGGGCACGTCCGGCGGCACGGTCGGCCGGCGCGGGTCGCCCGGCCGGCGGGGCACCACGGGCCGGCCCGGCCGGCCCCGGTTCACCGGTCGTCCGGTTATCGGTGGACGGCGGCCCGCCCGGTGGGCGGACAGCGGCGCGAGCCGGACCGTCCGGACGCGAACGTGGCGGACCATCCACCCCCGGCGGCGGCACCGCCGCACGGGCCGGACCGTCCGGACGGGTCGCGTCCCGGGGTGCCGCCTCGGC
>NZ_JBEXHP010000023.1:0-69607 GCF_040607895.1 Micromonospora sp. NPDC005220 | reverse complement strand
CTCCCGGGCACCCAACACCCCGAGGTACGGGACGCGGCGGCGAGCCGCGTCCCGGACCCGGGCGCCCAGCGAGCCGGCGGCGTCGACATCGACCCGCAGGCCGGCGTCGCCCGCCCGCCGGGCCAGGTCGGCCGCCGCGTCGACCTGGCCCTCGTCGACCGGCAGCAGCACCAGCTGGACGGGCGCGTACCAGGCCGGGAACGCCCCCTCGTGCACCTCGATGAGGTACGCGAACAGCCGCTCCATGCTGCCGACCAGGCTGCGGTGCACCATGACCGGGCGACGCCGGCTGCCGTCCGAGTCGGTGTACGACAGGTCGAACCGTTCCGGCTTGTCGAAGTCGAGTTGGATGGTGGAGATGGTCGACTCCCGGCCGGCGGCGTCGACGATCTGAATGTCGATCTTCGGACCGTAGAAGGCGGCCTCCCCCGGCGCCTCGACGTACTCCACGCCGGCCAGCGCCTCGCGCAGCAGCTCCTCGGCGCGGGCCCACTGCGCGTCGTCGCCGACGTACTTCTCGCCCGGCCCGCGCAGCGACAGCCGGAACCCGGCCGGGCGGACGCCGAGCGCGGCGTGCGCGGCACGGATCAGCCCGAGGATCTCGACGACCTCCGCGCCCACCTGCCCCGGCGCGCAGAAGGTGTGCGCGTCGTTGAGCGAAATGGCGCGCACCCGGGACAGCCCGCCGAGCACGCCGGAGCGCTCCGAGCGGTACATCCCGCCCAGCTCGGCGATCCGCAACGGCAGCTCCCGGTAGGAGCGGCCGCGCGCCCGGAAGACCAACGCGTGGTGCGGGCAGAGCGCCGGCCGGAGCACGAACTCGTCGTCGGCGCTCAGCCTCATCGGCGGGAACATGTCGTCGGCGAAGTAACCGAGATGGCCGGAGAGTTCGAAGAGTTCCCGCTTGCCCAGCGGCGGCGAGTAGACGTGCTGGTGGCCGGAGCGGCGCTCCAACTCCCGGACGTACTCCTCGACGGCGTGCCGGGCGGCGGCGCCGGCCGGCAACCAGATCGGCAGGCCGGCGCCGGCCAGCGGATCGGAGACGAAGAGGTCCAGCTCGCGGCCGAGCCTACGGTGGTCGATCATGTCGGGCTCCTGGATCGGGTACGACCCGGAGGCGACCTGAGCTCCGTTCGGCGCGCTGCCCTCGGGGGCGGATCGCCCCGGGGCCTGGTCGACGGTGGTTACGTCAGAGCGGCGCGCCGGGGATACCCGGCGTCGTGGTCATCACTACCGCGCTGCGCATACCGCGACCGTACTCGCCCGATGATCGGGGATGCACCCGGATTTGCGGCGCAGGGGTGGGCCGCCGGCGCGGGACCCGCCGGCGGCCCAGGCGGCCGAATCGTCAGGAACGGGGGACCCGACGGGCGTGGCCGCGCCGACAACGGTACGCCGACGAACGCCGTTCCGCCGCCCGCCTCGGACGGGTGGAACAGCCGCCAAACCCGTCACCTGGCAGCAATCAGCCTCGTTGTAGCTGGGTGGCCCAGTCGTGTCGACGGTCACGACGGGCCGGGGCCCTCCACCGTGACGCCGGACACGACGTCAGGCTCAAGACACCCAATCGGCCACATCCGGCGAGGTGGCAGGCGTGCCCGAACTTCTGACTGACATCGCGTCGCCGACGTGGGCGTACCTGGTGCTGCTCGCGCTGCTGATCGCGGACGCCTTCGTGCCGGTGATTCCCACCCAGATCGTCATGATCACCAGTGGTGCGCTCACCGTCTACGGCGGGCTCAGCCTTCCGATCACCATCGCCGTCGGCACGCTCGGCGTGTTCGCCGGCGACCTGGCCTGCTACCTGCTCGGGCGGAGCGCGCCGGACCGGCGGCAACCCCGGCACGCCGAGCTGAGCCGCGCCCGCCGGGTGGCCAGCCGGGTCACCCAGGGGCTGCGACAACCCGGGCCACTGGTCATCCTGCTCTGCCGGTTCGTGCCCGGCGGTCGGATGGCGGCCTGCTTCTCGGCCGGGCGCAGTCGCTACCCGTACCGCCTGTTCGTGCTCTACGAGGCCGTCGCCGCGCTGGGTTGGGCCACCTACGGCGCCCTGGTCGGGCACCTGGGCGGCACCGCACTGACCGAGTCGGCCTGGCGGCTGGCCATCATCGCCACCGCCGCGGCGGCCGGGTTCGCCGCAGCCGGTTGGGCGATGACAGTGGTCAGCGCCCGGCACGCCCGCGCCGCCGCCGCCATCGCCGCAGTCGACGTCCCCATCGACTGAGTGTCGTAAGACCTGCGGGTATAAGCTGCACTTATATTGACCGAATGTGGGACGTCAAACTTCATCCCGAGGTCGAGGAGTGGTTCCTCAACCTCTGCAAGACGGATCCCGCCAGCGCCGACCTCATCAGCGAGGCCGTCGACCTCCTCGCCGAACACGGGCCGGCGCTCGGGCGTCCCCTGGTTGACCGCCTCAAGGGCAGCAGCTTCCACCACATGAAGGAGTTGCGGCCCGGGTTTCAGGAGCACCTCTCCAGGCTGAGGGAAACACAGAGATGACCGGTGGAGCTGACTGGCAGGACGTGAAGGCGAAGGCCCGCGCGCTCGATCCGTCCTGGGAAGATCCGGACCGGGTCTCCCGGCGGGCCCAGCACCGCGAGCAGATGTTGGCTTCGGTCAGTGGGGCACAGCTGGCAGAGATCCGAAAGCACCTGGGGATGACTCAGGTCCAACTTGCCGAGGCGGCCGGGCTGACGCAGGCGAGGATCAGCCAGATTGAGAATGGCGAGCACACCAGCCTGGAATCACTCCGCGCCTACGTCACCGGCTTGGGCGGTCATCTCGACGTCGTCGCCCGCATTGGGAACATCCAGCTGAACGTCGCCTGACCTGGCGAAGGCCGTCGCGCCGGTCGGAGATCGACGGGTCGCTGGAGGACGTGACGGCCGAATGCCCCGGCCGGCCTCTAGGGGTGGTCCCGGGGGACGATTTCGGTGGCTGTCCCGGATTCGGCTGGGGTGTCCGCGGCGACAGGCTGAGGCATGCCTGTTACCCGGAGTACCGGCCTGCTGGCCCTGGGCGGGATCGCCCTGGCGGCGTTGCTCACCGTGATCGGCCACCTCGAAGTCAACGACGACCTCAACCCGTGGGCGCTCACCATCAGCGACTTCGCGGTCTCCGACCGGGGCGGCGTCATCGACGTCGCCATGGTGGTGCTCGCGCTCGCCACCGTGGCGCTGCTGTACGGACTGCGCCGCGCCGGCCCACCCCGATCGCACTCCGGCCCAACGGCCGAGCTGCTGCTCGGCGTCTGGGTGGGTGGGCTGCTGCTGGCCGCCGTGGTGCCCACGAACGAGCCGGGCACCGCCATGACCACCGCCGCCTACCTGCACCGGTACGCGTCGGTGATCGCCTTCCTGGCGCTGCCGGCGGCCGGTTGGTTGCTCGCCCGTCGACCCGACCTGACGTCCGCCGCCCGGACGCTACGCGCCCTGGTCCTGCTGAGCCTGGCCCTGGCGGCGGCGATGATCTGGTCCGCCTACCCCGGCGACCGGATGCTCATCGGCCTGGCCGAACGCCTCCTCATCCTCACCGAGGTAGCCGTCCTGGCCACGGTAGCGATGATCCAGACCCGGCCCGCACGCGCCGATCATGGAGTTGTGGTGCCTCACAAAAGGGGTGTGGCGGCGTGGAACGGCCACCACAAGTCCATGATCGACGAGGAGGGCCGGGTCACTCCAGTTCGTGCAGCATGAGCTGGCGGGCCGCTTCGGTGATCGAGCCGGAGAGGCTCGGGTAGATGGTGATGGTCTGGGCCAGCTCGTTGACGGTGAGGTTGTTCTCCACCGCCATGGTGATGGGCAGGATCAGCTCACTGGCCTTCGGAGCGACCACCACACCGCCGATCACCTGGCCGCTGGCCGGACGGCAGAACAGCTTCACGAAACCGTCGGAGAGGTCGTCCATCTTGGCCCGGGCGTTGCCGGACAGCGGCAGCATCACCTGCCGGGCCGGCACCTTGCCCGCGTCCACCTCGTCCTGCGAGACACCCACGGTGGCCAGCTCCGGATCGGTGAAGACGTTCGCCGCCACGGTACGCAGCCGCAGCGGGCGGACCGCCTCGCCGAGCGCGTGCCACATGGCGATCCGGCCCTGCATGGCGGCGACGCTGGCCAGCAGCAGCACGCCCGTGCAGTCGCCGGCGGCGTAGATGCCGGGCACGTTGGTGCGGGAAGCCCGGTCGACTGTCACGTAACCGCCCCGGCCCAGCTCCACCCCGTACTCGGCCAGGCCCAGATCGGCCGTGTTCGGGATCGAACCGACGGTGATCAGCGCGTGCGAACCGGTCACCTTACGGCCGTCGGAGAGCTCCACCTCGACGCCGTCGGCGGTACGCCGGACCGCGTCGGCCCGGGAGTTGTTGAGGATCTCCATGCCCCGGTTGCGGAACACCCGCTCAATGGCGGAGGCGGCGTCGGCGTCCTCGTGCGGCATCACCCGGTCCCGGCTGGAGACCAGGGTCACCTCCACCCCCATCGCCAGGTACGCGCTGGCGAACTCCGCCCCGGTCACGCCGGACCCGACCACGATCAGGTGCTCGGGCAGCTCCGGCAGGTCGTACACCTGTCGCCAGGTCAGGATGCGCTCACCGTCCGGTACGGCGGTGGGCAGCTGGCGGGGGGTCGAGCCGGTGGCCACCAGCACTGTGGACGCGTCGATCGAGTATTCCTCTCCACCGTCGGCGGGGCTGACGACGACCCGGTGGGTGTGCCCGAGGGAGTCCTCGCCGAGCCGGGCGGTGCCGGCCACGAAGGTGACCCCCGCCTTCAGCAGCTTGGCGTGGATGTCAGCGGACTGCGCCAGGGCCAGCCGCTTGACCCGCTCGTGCACCGCCCGCGCGTCGACGGTGACCGCTTCCAGGCCGTCCGAGTGGACCCCGAACTCCTCGGTGTCGCGGTACCCGGTGACCACCCCGGAGCTGGCGATGAAGGTCTTTGACGGTACGCAGTCGGAGAGCACGCAGGCGCCGCCGGCACCATCGGCCTCCACCACTGTGACATCGGCGTCCAGCTGGGCGGCGACCAGTGCCGCCTCGTACCCGGCCGGCCCCCCACCGATGATCACGATCCGGCTCACAGCGTTCGCCCTTCGTCCATACCCACAGTGACTTTCTTCTCCCGAGCGCATTCGACACGCACTGTCGTATTCTCCCCTACCCGTCGTCCGGGATATCGTCATCGCCGTGCGTCATCACGCCGCCTACGGCTCAAATCTCGACCCCGCCCGAATGCGCGCCTACTGCCCACATTCGCCGATGGTGGGCACCGGCTGGCTGGAGGGCTGGCGGCTGACCTTCGCGGGGGCGGACGTGATCGGCTGGGAGGGTGCGGTGAGCACCGTTGTCGAGTCTCCCGGTGACCGGGTCTTCGTGGCGCTCTACGACATCCACCCGTACGACGCGGGCCAGCTCGACGAGATCGAGGGGGTGACCGCCGGCACGTACCGCAAGCTGCACGTCCGGGTCTCCACCCTCGACGGCGACGTGACCGCGTGGATCTACGTCTTCGACGGGTACGAGGGTGGCCTGCCGACCTCGTGGTATCTGTCGGAGATCGCGAACGCCGCCGAGAAGGCGGGCGCCCCGGACGACTACGTCACCGAACTGCGGGCCCGCCCCACCGGCACCGCCTCGGCGTAGCAGCGCGTATCGCACGCCGCCAGTCTGCTACCGCTGTCGACCGGAGCGCCGGTCGGGCCGGGCCGGGGTCGTCAATCACACACCGGCGGCCGGGACGGAAAGCTCGTACATGTCGGTCCAGTGGGTTTCCCGCAGGCCCACCGACCGGTAGAGCGACAGCGGGGCGGTCGGGTTGGTGAGGTCGACGCCCAGGCCGGCCACCTTCCGCCCCTTCTCGGCGTAGCGGGCGAAGGCTCGGCGCAGCAGCGCCGCACCCACCCCGCGACGACGGTACGCGGACAGCACCGACACACTCTTCACCCAGCCCGAATTCTGGTCGAGCGCCTGATCCGAGGACTGCAACGCGCCGACCGGCACCCCGTCCACCTCGGCGAGGAACCACTCGTCCCAGGCGGTCAGGTCGCCGATCCTGGCCCGCCACCGCTGGTACGACAGCGGCTCGTGGTCCGGGGTGTCACCGAAGGCGGCCTGGTAGATCCGGTGGAACTCCACCAGGTCGGTCTCGTCGTCCGGGCGGACCGGCCGCACCGTCACGGCCGGCGGACCAGCCGGCTCGTCGGGCAGGTCGTCCAGCGGCCGGCTCATTCGGACGTACCGCTTGACGAGGGTGAACCCGAGCGCGCGCAGGGAGTGTTCCCAGTCCCGCTCCGGGGCGAAGACCGCGCAGCGGGCGGTGAGCGACGGCAGCCCCCGCTCGGCGGCGCGCTCGGCGACCCGGTCCAGTTGGCGGACCAGCAACGGCGTGCGGACGGCGGCGGCCCGTACCGGGTCGACGTAGACCTCCACGAACTCCCGGCCCACCCCGGTCGGGTTGTCCACCGTCGCCCAGCCGACCACGGTGTCGTCCGGGTCGATCGCCAGCCAGGAGTCCCGGGTCGGGTCGAAGTGGGGGGCGGTCAGCGACGCCGCGACGTCCTCGGCGTCGAAGTCGGGATGGCCGATGGCGAAGGTGTCGGCGGCGTGCACCACCGCGAGGATCGCCGGCACGTCGTCGAGGGTGGGCCGGCGCGTTGTCCAACCAGCGGGAA
This sequence comes from Micromonospora sp. NPDC005220, assembly GCF_040607895.1. Lineage (NCBI taxonomy): Bacteria > Bacillati > Actinomycetota > Actinomycetes > Micromonosporales > Micromonosporaceae > Micromonospora > Micromonospora sp. NPDC005220. The sequence goes on along the minus strand of NZ_JBEXHP010000023.1, from coordinate 62,938 downwards.
GGGTCACGACAGGACATCCTGGCAGCCGACCTGCTCGGGGTGCCGCCCATTTTCTGGCCGGCGGGAGGCTCAGCCGAGGTCGGCCCGGGTGCGGTGCAGCAACTCCACCAACTCCGCGCCGTCGGCCGGGCCGAGGGCGGTGAACGCCGGCGCGGCCAACCGGTTGGTCACCGCCTCCGCCCAGAGTCGGCGGCGCACCAACGGCCCGATCGGCGGGTACGGCGGCGGCCAGCCACAGGCCACCGCCCCGGCCTCACCCTCCGGCCCGGCCAGCACGGCCTCCAGCGGGGTCATCCCGGCGGCGCGTACCGCCAGCAGGTAGGCGCCGGTGAAGTGCTCCCGGAGCAGCCGCAGCCCGGCGGCGGTGCGGGCCCCGGGAGAGAGATCCGGCAGCGGCATGGCCCGCCACGCGGCGAAGAGCGGCATCCCGCTGGCCTCGGCCGCGACCACGGCCCGCTCGACGAGCGCCGACAGGCGCTCGGTGCCCGGCAGCGGGCCGAGCTGCTGCGCCCCCCACCGGCAGCATTCGGCGAGGCTCGCGGCGGCCACCTCGAACGGCGGGACGACCCGGGCGGCGGCGTCCCAACCGTCGGCGACCGCGTCCGGGGCGAGGAACCCGAGAGCGGCCGCGGCCGTCTCGGCCCGCACATCGCCGAGCGCGCCGGCCCGGCCACTGATGTAGAAGGCCCAGCCGGAGATGCCGAGCAGTCGGGCCCGGCGCAACGTGGTCGAGTCCCGGCTGAAGGCGTCGCCCAGGTCGAGGACGACGGGCTTGCTGGCGGCGGCGACCTGCTCCGGAGTCACCGCGGTGCCCCGACCACGACCACGCCCCACCCCGGGGCCACCCGCCGTGTACGGCGCGCACACTCGTCGTCGTCCATCGATGGTCAGTCTGCCGCGCCACCGCGCACGTCCGCATCCCCCTCTTCGGCCGCCAGTGCCTCGACCGCCGCCTCGACCTCACCGGCCCGCCGCCGAGCCACGGTGACCGCCCGCTCGGCGGCCCGCCGGGCGAGCTTGGCCCGGCTGAGATCCTGCTCGGCGACCGCGCGCCGCCGCTCCAGCTCGGCCAGCTCAGCCTCAAGGCCATCGAGTACGGCCACACCGTCGCGTTCCTGCCCGGTCGCCTCGGTCAGCTCGGTCTCGGCCCGCTCCTGGTCGGCCTGGGCCTTCGCCAGCTCCCGGTCCAGGGCGCGGCGCTGCCGGGCCCGCTCGGCTCGGGCTGCCCGCTGTGCGGCCCGTTCGGCCTGCTCGGCGCGCTCGGCGGCCCGTTCCTCGGCGCGCTCGGCCGCCCGATCCGGGCGGGGTGTCGCCTCCGGACGCCCCCGCTGGGCACCGGGTCGGCGGGCCGGACGCTCCTCCTCGCGCTCCTCGTCCTCACCGGTGACCAGCCGCAGCTGTGGCCGGGGCACCTCACCGAAGCCGGCGTAGCTGGCCGCCCGGAGCAGTCGGCCAGCCCGCACCTGCTCGGCGACCTCGACGTCGGAGAACGCCGCATTCAGCGTCGCCTCCACCTCGGCCAGCGGCAGCCGGCTCGCCGGTGGCGCGTCCGGCTCGGCCGCGGCGAGCTTGCGGACCTCGGCGACCAGCGCGCCGACCACCGCCCGGCGCTGCGCGGACAGCTCCCGCAGTCGGGGCCCGCGCAACTCCCGCTGGGCGACTCGCAGGGCGTCGGCGAGCTGCACCAGATCGGCGACCAGCTCCGGGCGCCGGATGGCGAGCAGGTTGACCAACCAGGCGGCCACCGTCGGGCGACGCAACCGGGCCAGTTGTCGGGCGGTGGTCGGGTCGCCGGCCCGGCGGGCCTCGGCCACGGCGGCGTCCCGGGCGGCCACGAACCGGTCCGGTGGGGTGCGGTAGAGCTGCTGCACCAGCTCCGCGGAGAGGCCGGGCATCGGGGGTCAGACGTCCACCCGGCTACCGGGCTCCAGACGCTGGTACTCGGTGCCGGACAGCGCGGTGTACTGCCTGTCGAGCACGCCCAGCCCGTTGTCGTTGAGCAGCGCGTCGTGCAGGGCGTACGCGCGCCGCGGTGCGACCGCGCGGATGAAGTCGACCACCTCGGAGAACTTCGACCACGGGGCGTGGATCGGCGCGAAGAGCGTGTCGACCGGGGTCTCGTCGGGCACCACCAACGAGTCGCCCGGGTGGTAGACCACGTCGTTGATCAGGTAGCCGAGGTTGTCGATCACCGGGATGTCGGGGTGGATCACGGCGTGCCGCCCCCCGTACGCGCGCACGGCCACCCCGGCGGCGGTGAACGACTCACCGACGCTGACCGGGCGCAGCACGTCGGCCATGTCGCCCAGGGCCTCGGCGAGCGAGGCGGGCCCGTGGATCGGGAACGGCTGTCGGTCGAGCTGGAGGCGCACCGCCGCCAGGTCGAGGTGGTCGGGGTGCTGGTGGGTGATCAGCACCGCGTCCGCGCCGTCCAACGCCGCCGTGGTGTCGCTGAACACCCCAGGGTCGACGACCAGCACTCCCCCGTCGTGTTCCACCCGAAGGCAGGAGTGGGCGTACTTGGTGAGCCGCATCGTGACTCCTCGATTATCGAATCGTGACGTCCTCAGCGCAGTCTGCCGGAACCAGCCGGCGTGCGCGTCGCGTCCGAGCTATCGCCACACCGGTTGACGACGATGGGAGCGGGGATGGACGGGCAGGTGGGACGACGCCGCGGTGCGCTGCTGGCGGCGACAGCACTGGCGGCGGCGCTGGCGTTGACGGGATGCGGTGCCGGCGACAGGGGCGCGCAGGACTCCGCTGGTTCGGCGGCCGAGGCGCCAGCGGCCAACGGGGGCGAGGCGGGCCGGGACGCCGCCGCGGGCGCACCGGAGGGGGCCGGTGCCGGCGCGCCGGACCTGCGAGTCGACCAGCGGGCGATCATCTACACCGGAACGATGCGGGTGCAGGTGAACGATGTGGACTCGGCCGCCCGGGAGGCCGCCGCCGTGGCCACCCGGGCCGGCGGCTTCGTCGGCGGCGACCAGCGGCGCAGTGCGGACGCCGACGCGGTGGCGGAGTTGGAGCTGCGAGTGCCGGCGGCGAAGTTCACCGGCGTGGTGGAGGAGATCGCGAAGCTCGGTCGGCAGCAGAACCGGGAGATCAACACTCAGGACGTCACCGAGGAGACCGTCGACCTGGATGCCCGGATCACCAGTCAGCGGGCCCGGGTGGACAGCGCCCGCCGGTTGCTGGCCCGGGCCACCTCGATCACCGACCTGGTGTCGCTGGAGAACGAGCTGGGTCGCCGGGAGGCGGACCTGGCCTCGCTGGAGGCCAAGAAGCGACGCCTGGCCGACCTGACCGCCCTCTCCACGATCACCGTGTCGCTGGCCGGGCCGGCGGCGAAGGCAACCGAGGAGGAGGCCGAGACCGGCTTCCTGGTCGGGCTCAGGGGCGGCTGGAAGGCGTTCGTCGCCTCGATGACCGTCCTGCTCACGGTGCTGGGCGCGTTGCTGCCCTGGCTGGTGGCGTTCGGCGTACCGCTGGGGGTGCTGCTGGTGGTGCTGCGCCGCCGGCGCAGGTCCCCGGCCCTGGTCGCGACGGTCAGCGCGCCGCCGCCAGTGCCCGCAACGCGGTCTGCACCATGACGCGGACGCCGACCGGGATGGCTCGCTCGTCCACGTCGAAGCTCGCGCGGTGCAGGTCGATGTTCGGGCCGGAGCGACCCACGCCGAGCCGGGCGAGGGCGCCGGGGACGTACTCCAGATACCAGGAGAAGTCCTCGCCGCCCATGCTCTGCGGTGTCTCGGCGATCCCGTCCGGGCCGAGTGCGGCGGCGGTGGCGGCGGTCAGCACCTGGATGGCGCGGGAGTCGTTGCACACCGGCGGTCGGCCGCGCAGGTATTCCAGATCGACGGTGGCGCCGGTCGGCGCGATCACGTCCCGCACCACCTGAGCGACGATCTTGGGTGCCTGCTCCCAGGTGTCGCGGTCCATCACCCGGAGGGTGCCGGAGGCGCTCGCCTCGGACGGGATGACGTTGTAGCGGGTGCCGGCCGACGCGTGGCCGAAGACCAGCAGCAGGCCACTGTTGGCCGGCACCCGGCGGCTGACCAGGGCGGGCACCTCGGTGATCAGCCGACCGAGCGCGTCGACCATGTCGACGGTCAGGTGCGGGCGGGCGGTGTGCCCGCCCGGGCCGGAGAGTCGGACGGTCACGTTGTCGGCGGCCGCGGTGATCGGGCCCACCCGCAGGCCGACCTGGCCCACCGGCAGGTTCGGGTCGCAGTGCAGCGCGAAGATCTGCACCACGTCGTCCAGGCCGCCGGCCTCAATGACCTCCAGCGAACCGCAGGGCAGGATCTCCTCGGCCGGCTGGAAGATGAGCCGGACTCGGCCGTCCAGCTCGCCGAGGTCGGCGAGCTGGGCCAGCAGCATGCCGACGCCGAGCAGGATCGAGGTGTGCACGTCGTGCCCGCAGGCGTGGCAGACGCCCTCCACGGTCGACCGGTACGGGACGTCCTTGGGGTCATCCAACGGCAGGGCGTCGATGTCGGCGCGCAGCGCCACGACCGGACCGTCCGGCCGGCCGTTGACGTCGCAGATCACGCCGTTGCCCTTGGGCAGCAGGCGCGGGTTCAGCCCGGCCAGCGACAGCTCCCGGGCGATCAGCGCGGCCGTCTCGAACTCGTTGCCGGAGAGCTCAGGGTGCGAGTGAAGGTGGCGGCGCGTAGCGATCAGCCCCGGTACCCGGAGCGCGAGGAGGTGATCCAGCTCGCGGGGCAGGGGCTGGGATCCGGGTGGCGTCTCCGGCCAGGACGACGCCAGCTGGCCACCCGTGGGCAGCGTCAACGCACTCGTCACGTCGAATTCTCGATCACTAGGAATGGATGGATCATCGGGGACAGCAGACAGCCTAGACCTCCGACGGTGACGCTGCGCAACCTCGTTACGGTAATGATCGGACCGCGCAGAGTCACGTATGCCCTGCTGAGCGGCATTGAAGAGTTGAGAGACAGCAGGTAGATCACGGTCAAACGCCGTCATCAGCCCCTCACCTCCTACAACGCGTAACCGATCGCGGCGATCACGAATCCCGGCGCCGGTCGGAGCCTCGTCGCCAAATTGTCGCATTAGTCGGGGTGGTGAACTGACACTCCGACAATTAGCCGACCACACCGCGCAACGAGCCGGATAAGGACGCTCACACGCACGGGCCCGCCCCGGGCGCACACGGTGTGCGTCCCGGCTCACCGAGCGGATACCCGCCGAGCCCGTTGGACACACCGCGTCCCGGTGCCCGCGATCGTGACCGGGCGCTCAGAAGCGGTCGGTGGGCCGGTACAACCCCCACACCTCGCGCAGCGTCCCGCAGACCTCACCGACGGTCGCCCGGGCCCGCAGCGCCTCCTTCATCGGATACAGAACGTTCTCCGTGCCCTCGGCGGCGGCGCGAAGATCGGCGAGCGCTCGCGCCACCGCGTCCGCATCCCGCTCGGAGCGCAGCCGGGCCAGCCGGTCAGCCTGGGCCGCCTCGATCGCCGGGTCGACCCGGAGCGGCTCGTACGGCTCCTCCTCGTCCACGGTGAACCGGTTGAGCCCGACCACCACCCGCTCCCCCGAGTCGATCTCCTGGGCGATCCGGTACGCGGACTGCTCGATCTCCCGCTTCTGGAACCCGGCCTCGATCGCGTCCACCGCCGAGCCGTGGTCGGCCACCCGCTCCATCAACTCGACGGCGGCGGCCTCGATCTCGGCGGTCATCGCCTCCACCACGTACGAGCCGGCGAACGGGTCGACGGTGCTGGTCAGGTCCGTCTCGTAGGCCAGCACCTGCTGGGTACGCAGCGCGAGCCGGGCCGCCTTCTCGGTGGGCAGCGCGATCGCCTCGTCGAAGCTGTTGGTGTGCAGCGACTGGGTGCCGCCGAGCACGGCGGCCAACCCCTGCACCGCCACCCGGACCAGGTTCACCTCCGGCTGCTGGGCGGTGAGCTGCACGCCAGCGGTCTGGGTGTGGAACCGCAGCATCATCGACTTTGGATCCTTGGCGCCGAAGTCGTCCCGCATCAGCCGGGCCCAGATCCGCCGGGCGGCGCGGAACTTGGCCACCTCCTCCAGCAGGGTGGTGCGGGCCACGAAGAAGAACGACAGCCGGGGCGCGAAGTCGTCGACGGCCAGCCCGGCGGCCAACGCCGCCCGCACGTACTCCACCCCGTTGGCCAGGGTGAACGCGATCTCCTGCGCGGGCGTCGCGCCGGCCTCCGCCATGTGGTAGCCGGAGATGGAGATCGTGTTCCACTTCGGCACCTCCTTGCGGCAGTACGCGAACGTGTCGGCCACCAGGCGCAGCGACGGCTTCGGCGGGAAGATGTACGTCCCCCGGGCGATGTACTCCTTGAGGATGTCGTTCTGGATGGTGCCGTTGAGCGCCGTCCCCGGCACCCCGTTCTCCTCGGCGACCAGTTGGTAGAGCAGCAGCAGCACCGAGCCGGGCGCGTTGATGGTCATCGAGGTGGACACCTTGTCCAGTGGGATGTCGGCGAAGAGCAGCCGCATGTCCTCGATGGAGTCGATCGCGACACCCACCTTGCCGACCTCACCGTGCGCGATCGGCTCGTCGGAGTCGTAGCCCATCTGGGTCGGCAGGTCGAACGCGACCGAGAGGCCCATCGTGCCGGCCCGCAACAGCTGGTGGTACCGCGCGTTGGACTCGGTGGCGGTGCCGAAGCCGGCGTACTGGCGCATGGTCCACGGACGGGAGGTGTACATGGTGGGGTAGACACCCCGGGTGTACGGGAACTCGCCGGGGCTGCCGAGCCGGGAGTCCAGGTCTTCCGGAAGGTCGGCCTCCGTGTAGACGCCGTTGATCGGGAAACCGGACTCGCTTGACCGCCGTTGGTTCATCCCCGGATGGTAGGACGCCTGGCCACGTCGTCGGGTGAGGGATACCGCACAGTGCGTCCCGACCGGTCGACACCAGGTGAACGACAGGGCACGTTCTGTCGACTTCGATAAACGTCCGTCGCGTCGGCTTTCGCATCGGGCGTCGGAACCAGCAAGATAGGGGGGTTGTGTCCCAGCCCCCCTCGATTTCCCCGGTGGCTTTTCTGTGACTCAGATCCCGACGTGGAGCGGCGGACCAGTCAGTCCCGCCAACGGACGAGCGGCGCCCGGCACCACCATTGGTGGCCGGTACTCGCTGCGGTCCTCGGTGGGCAACGGCGGCATGGGCACGGTGTGGCGCGCCACAGACACCCTGCTGCGCCGTGACGTGGCGGTGAAGGAGGTCGTCCTGCCCCCGGGGCTGGCCCCCAGCGACCGCGACGCGATGTACGAACGCACCCTGCGCGAGGCCCGCGCCGCCGCCGCCATCCAGCACCCGGCGGTGGTGCAGGTGTACGACGTGGTCACCGAGGCCGGCCGACCGTGGATCGTGATGGAGCTGCTGGACGCCCGCAGCCTCGCCGACATGGTGATCGAGGACGGGCCGGTCGCGCCCCGCACCGTCGCCAAGATCGGCATCGCGCTGCTCGGCGCGTTGGAGGTCGCGCACGCGATCGGCGTGCTGCACCGCGACGTCAAACCCGCCAACGTGCTGATCTGCACCGACGGGCGCTGTGTGCTGACCGACTTCGGGGTCGCCCGGATGCCCACCGACGTGCAGCTCACCACCCCCGGCATGGTGCTCGGCTCGCCGCACTTCATCTCGCCCGAGCGGGCCATGGGCCAGGAGTTCGGCCCGCCGAGCGACCTCTTCTCGCTGGGCGTGACGCTCTACACAGCGGTCGAAGGTCGGCCCCCGTTCGACAAGGGCGACCCGATCGAGACCATGCACGCCGTGGTGGAGGACCCGCCCGCCCCGCCGCAGCGCAGCGGCCCGCTGACCCGGGTGCTGATGGGTCTGCTGGAGAAGGACCCGGCGCGCCGGCTGGACGTGCACACCTCCCGGGCCATGCTGCGCGAGCTGCTCGCCGGCCCGCTGGGCAGCACGGCGACGGCTGTGCACTCGGTCACCGACCCGTACGCCGTGGTGCCTGTGCAGCAGCGCCCCGTGCCCGTCCTCCCGCCGCCCCAGCCGGAGCCGAAGCCGGACAGCCAGATCGGTGGCCCGGCGATGCTGGCCGCGGGTGAGTCGCTGACCGACCGGCTGGCCGCGCTGCGCCGGGGCGAGCGCCCCCAGGCAGCTCGCCCGGACGGCACCACCGGTGGGCTCGACGAGACCAGCGCCGACGCGTTGGCCGGTCCGCTGCACACGCCGACCGGCGCGATGCCGGCACCGGGCCGACCGGCGGCCGGGCGCACCTACGGCGGCAACGCGGACGCCACCCAGCGGGTGGATGCCGGCGGCCAACCCGACGCCACCCAGCGGGTCAGCTACGGCAGCCCGGCCGACGCCACCCAGCAGGTCGGGTACGGCGGCGCACCGGAGGCCACCCAGCGCATCGGCGGCACCTACGGCGGCGGCAACCAGTGGTCGGTGCCGGGCACCGGCCAGCCCTGGGCCTCCCCGCCCGCCGCTTCGGGCGGCAGCGCTCTGGACAAGGCCCGGGCCACCGGGGGTCAGCTCGTCACCACGGTCAAGGGCTGGCCGCGCAAGGTGCAGCTCGCCGCGGCCGGCGGGTTGGTCGTCGTGCTGCTGCTCACCGCGGTGGCGCTCTCCGGCGGCGACGACAAGACCCCGCCGAACACCCCGGCGGCGCAGCCCACCGCCTCCACCCCGGCGACCTCCACCGTCGAGATGCAGGAGCACACGGCCCGCGGGATCCAGGTCATGGTGCCGAAGGGCTGGAAGAAGGCCACCGGCGGCTCGTACACCGACTACATCGACCCGGAGGACAGCGGCCGCAAGGTTCGCATCATCACCGAGAAGTGGACCAGCAGCTCAGCCCGGTGGGCGGAGACGGCCGAGAACGGTCTCAAGACCCGGAGCACCTCCTGCGTCAAGCCGTACGCGCAGGTCAGCGCCACGGAGACGGAGCTGGCCAGCAAGCCCGCCGCGGAATTCGAGTACACCTGCGGCGAGGGCGAGGCCATGCGGCACGGCGTCTGGCGGGGCGTGGCGGAGGGCGGCAAGGCGTACTCGTTCTACCTGACCGCCACCGACGCCAAGTTCGCCGAGAGCAAGCCGATCTTCGACGAGATGGCGCGGACGTTCCAGCTCACCGGGGACGGCTGAGCCGGAGGGAACCGCCAGGGGTGATCCGCCGCCGTGCTATCAAGGGGCATGGCGGCGGACACCACTGACATCGACGACATTCGCGAACAAGCCCGGCGCTGGCTGGCCGACGACCCCGACCCGGCCAGCCGGGACGAGCTGACGGCGGTGCTGGACGGGCTGCCGGGGAGCGCCCCGGAGCTTGCCGACCGGTTCGCCGGCCCGCTGACCTTCGGCACGGCGGGGCTGCGCGGCCCGCTGCGCGCCGGCCCGAACGGCATGAACCTCGCCGTGGTCACCCAGGCCGCTGCCGGCCTGGTCACCTGGCTCGCGGCCCAGGGTGGCACCGGCCCGCTGGTGATCGGGTACGACGCTCGGCACGGCTCCCGGCAGTTCGCCGAGCGCACCGCCCAGGTGGCCACCGGCGCTGGCCGTCCGGCGCTGCTGCTGCCCCGCCCACTGCCCACCCCGGTGCTGGCGTACGCCGTGCGTCACCTCGGCGGGGTCGCCGGAGTGATGGTCACGGCCAGCCACAACCCGCCGCAGGACAACGGCTACAAGGTCTACCTCGGCGCGGAGCTGGGTGGCGAGCTGGGCGCCGGCGCGCAGATCGTGCCGCCCGCCGACGCCGGGATCGAGGCGGCCATCCGGTCGGTCGGGCCGCTGACCCAGGTGCCGCTCGGCGAGCCCGGTCAGGTGCTCGGCGACGACCTGGCCGCCTCGTACGTCGAACGGGCCGCCGCGGTGATCGACCCGGACGGGCCACGGGACCTGACTGTGGCGTACACCCCGCTGCACGGGGTGGGCGCGGCGGTGCTCACCGCCGCCTTCGCCCGCGCGGGTTTCCCAACCCCCGGTGTGGTGCCCGACCAGGCCGAGCCGGACCCGGCGTTCCCCACCGTGTCGTTCCCCAACCCGGAGGAGCCGGGTGCGGTGGACCGGCTGATCGCGCTGGCCGACTCGACCGGCGCGGACCTCGCCATCGCCAACGACCCGGACGCCGACCGTTGCGCGGTGGTCGTCCGGGACGACCGCGACGGCTGGCGGATGCTGCGCGGCGACGAGGTGGGTGTCCTGCTCGCCGATCACCTGATGCGCAGGGGGGTGACCGGGCTCTACGCCACCACCATCGTGTCGTCGTCGCTGCTGCGGGCGATGTGCGCGGCCCGGGGCCTGCCGTACGACGAGACGCTGACCGGCTTCAAGTGGATCGTGCGGGCCGGCGGCGGGAGCGCGCCGCTGGTCTTCGGCTACGAGGAGGCGCTCGGCTACTGCGTCGCCCCGGAGCACGTCCGGGACAAGGACGGCATCACCGCCGCGCTGACCGTGGCGGAGTTGGCCGCCGGCCTGAAGACGCAGGGTCGTACGTTGACCGACCGGCTGGACGAGCTGGCCGCCGAGTTCGGCGTGCACCACACCGATCAGCTCTCCGCCCGGGTGGACGACCTGCGGATCATCGCCGACGCGATGGCCCGGATCCGGGCGGCCACCCCGGCCACCCTGCTCGGGCAGCCGGTGGACAGCGTCCGGGACCTACTGCCCGAGTCGGACGTGGTGATCCTGCGTACCGCGATGGCCCGGGTGGTGATCCGCCCGTCCGGGACCGAGCCGAAGCTCAAGGCGTACCTGGAGGTGGTGGAACCGGTCGCGGACGGTGACGTGCGGACGGCCCGCAGCCGGGCGGCGTCGGCCGTCGCCGAACTGCGCGCTGAGGTCAGCGCTGCCCTGGGCATCTGAACCCCGCGGCCCCACCCCCACCCCACCCCCACCCCCACCCGCGACAAGTCCGCCCTTTGCTCTGCACCCGCGGAAGCGCCATTCACCTGTCGGTGGGTGGCGCATCGGTGGGGTGCGTCGGTGGGGTGCGTCGGTGGGGTGCGTCGGTGGGTGGTGCCTGGGCGGGTGCAGAGCAAAGGGCACGCCGAGCGAGGTGCGACCCAGCCGGCGGCGCGGACCGAGCGAGGTGCGACCCAGCCGGCGGCGCGGACCGAGCGAGGTGCGACCCAGCCGGCGGCGCGGACCGAACGGGATGCGACCCGACGATCAGCGGCGCGGGCCGAGAGCCTGGTCGACGGCGGTGGCCAGGGCGGCGACGACCAGGCCGACCGACGGGCGCACCACCGAGTCGTCGGTGCTCACCTCGCCGGAGAACCCGGCGCCGGTGGCGATCTCCGTCAACCGGCGGCGGGCGTCGGCGGCTGCCTCGCCGCTCACCCCGAGCGCGGACTCCATCCGGAGCACCACGACCAGGGTGGCCAGCGCGGCGGTCCGCTCGTCCGGGGCGGCCGCACCGGTCAGCGCTTCGGCCAGCCGCTGCCGGGTCTCCGCCTCGACGGAGGAGTCCACCACCGGGTAACGGTGCACGTGGATGAAGCCCAGTTCGGTCTCGTCGATGTCCCGGACGACGCCCTGCCGGCACAGGTCGGCGAGGATCCGGTCACGCAGGCCGTGCCGCAGACGCTGCACCCAGGACGCCGGGGTGTGCGGAGTGTCGGCGGCGATCCGGCTGAGAACGTCGTCGCTGAACGGCTCGCCGGTCGGCGTCGAGTCGATCACCGTCAGGGAGCCGTCGGCGTACGCGATCCGGCCGGCCAGGGCCAGCTCGACCAGCACCGCGGCGGCCATGCCCAGGTCCAGGCTGATCCGCGGCATGGTCGCCTTGCCGGTCGTGTCGTCGTAGGCGAGGAGCAGCAGCTCCTCGGCGAGCGCAACACCAGTCATGGCCGAGAACGGTAGCGGGTCCGCGCACCAGCGCGCGCGGACCCGCCGGATCCGGCACCGACCGGGCAACGCCTCAGAAGCGGGGCATGCCACCGAACTGGCGGTCGCCGGCGTCGCCGAGCCCGGGGACGATGAACATGCGGTCGTTGAGCCCCTCGTCGATCGAGGCGGTGACCAGGCGCAACGGGAGGCCGGAGCGCTCCAGCCGCGCGATGCCGACCGGGGCGGCGAGCACACAGAGCACGGTGATGTCGGTGCAGCCCCGGTCGGCCAGCAGCTGGCAGCAGTGCTCCAGCGAGCCGCCGGTGGCCAGCATCGGGTCGAGCACCAGCACCGGCAGCCCGGCCAGGTCGCGCGGCAGCGACTCCATGTACGCCCGAGGCTCGTAGGTGGCCTCGTCACGGGCCAGGCCCACGAAGCCCATCGAGGACTCGGGCAGCAGGCCCAGCGCGGCGTCCGCCATGCCCAGCCCGGCGCGCAGCACCGGGACCAGCAGCGGCGGGTTGGCCAGCCGGGTGCCCTCGGTGCCGGTGACCGGCGTCTCCACCGGGTACCGCTCGACGGGGAAGGAGCGCGCCGCCTCGTACACCAGCATGGTGGTCAGTTCGTGCAGCGCCGCCCGGAACGTCGAGGAATCGGTGCGCGCGTCCCGCATGGCGGTCAACCTGGACTGGGCCAGCGGGTGGTCAATGACGTGTACGTCCACGATCGCTCAACCTACCGGTCCGTAGCGCGCGGCGGTGCGGGTGCGGTCGGACCAGGGACGCCGCTCACGTCGGCGGGTCACCGAGCGGTCGTGACCAAGATCACTCGGCGGTTCCGTGCGTAGACTTCTCGGCATGACGGCGACAACGACGTCGGCCCGGTCGGAGCTCTCCGAGCTGGGACGATCCGAGACCGCTCTGCGGACCTTCCTGCACGGCCTGCCCGGCGTGGACCAGGTCGGCGCGGAGCAACGGGCGGCACAGCTCGGCACCCGATCCATCAAGACCACCGCCAAGGCCCAGGCGATCGACCTGGCGATCCGGATGGTCGACCTGACAACCCTGGAGGGGGCGGACACCCCCGGCAAGGTGCGCGCGCTAGCCGCGAAGGCGCTGCGCCCGGACCCGGCCGACCCGTCCTGCCCGCACGTCGGCGCGGTCTGCGTCTACCCGGCGATGGTCCCGCACGTGGCCGAGGTGCTGGCCGGCAGCGGCGTGCACCTGGCCAGCGTGGCGACGGCGTTCCCGTCGGGTCAGGCGCCGTTGGAGATCAAGCTGGCCGACACCCGGGCCGCCGTCGCGGCCGGCGCCGACGAGATCGACATGGTGATCAACCGGGGCGCGTTCCTGGCCGGGCGGTACAAGGAGGTCTACGACGAGATCGTGGCCACCAAGGAAGCTTCCGGGGATGCCCACCTCAAGGTGATCCTGGAGACCGGCGAGCTGGCCACCTACGACAACGTGCGCCGGGCCTCCTGGCTGGCCATGCTGGCCGGCGGTGACTTCATCAAGACCTCCACCGGCAAGGTTCCGGTCGCGGCGACGCTGCCGGTGACGCTGGTCATGCTGGAGGCCGTCCGCGACTTCCGCGCGGCGACCGGACGACAGGTGGGCGTGAAGCCGGCCGGCGGCATCAAGACCACCAAGGACGCGATCAAGTACCTGGTGATGGTCAACGAGACCGTCGGCCCGGACTGGCTCGACCCGGACTGGTTCCGCTTCGGCGCGTCCAGCCTGCTCAACGACCTGCTGATGCAGCGCACCAAGCTGACGACCGGCACCTACTCCGGTCCCGACTACTTCACCCTGGACTGATAGCCGATGTTCGAATACGCCCCCGCCCCCGAGTCCCGCTCGGTGGTGGACCTCAAACCCTCGTACGGGCTGTTCATCGACGGTACGTTCGTCGACCCGACCGACGGCGGTAGCTTCAAGTCGATCAACCCCGCCTCCGAGGAGGTGCTGGCCGAGATCGCCGAGGCCGGCGCCCAGGACGTGGAACGCGCGGTGCGCGCCGCCCGGAAGGCGTACGACAAGGTCTGGGGTCCGATGCCGGGCCGGGACCGGGCGAAGTACCTGTACCGCATCGCCCGGCTCATCCAGGAACGCTCCCGCGAGCTGGCCGTCCTGGAGTCGCTGGACAACGGCAAGCCGATCAAGGAGTCCCGCGACGTCGACCTGCCGCTGGTCGCCGCGCACTTCTTCTACTACGCCGGCTGGGCCGACAAGCTGGGCCATGCCGGCTTCGGGCCGAACCCGCAGCCGATCGGCGTGGCCGCGCAGGTCATCCCGTGGAACTTCCCGCTACTCATGCTCGCGTGGAAGATCGCCCCGGCGCTCGCCGCGGGCAACACGGTGGTGCTGAAGCCCGCCGAGACCACCCCGTTGACCGCGCTGCTGTTTGCCGAGATCTGCCAGCAGGCCGAGCTGCCCGCCGGCGTGGTCAACATCGTCACCGGCGCCGGCGACACCGGCCGGGCGCTGGTCGAGCACCCCGGCGTGGACAAGGTCGCCTTCACCGGCTCCACCGAGGTGGGCCGGGCCATCGCCCGGTCCGTCGCCGGCACCCGCAAGAAGCTGACCCTGGAGCTGGGCGGCAAGGCCGCCAACATCGTCTTCGACGACGCGCCCATCGACCAGGCCGTCGAGGGCATCGTCAACGGCATCTTCTTCAACCAGGGGCACGTCTGCTGCGCCGGCTCCCGACTGCTCGTTCAGGAGAACGTCGCCGACCGCGTGCTGGAGTCGCTCAAGCGACGGATGGCCCAGCTCCGGGTCGGCGACCCGCTGGACAAGAACACCGACGTCGGCGCGATCAACTCGGCCGCCCAGCTGGAGCGGATCCGGGAACTCTCCGACGCCGGCTCGGCCGAGGGCGCCGAGCGCTGGTCACCGCCGTGTGAGCTGCCCGACCGGGGCTTCTGGTTCGCGCCGACCATCTTCACCGGCGTCACCCAGGCGCACCGGATCGCCCGCGAGGAGATCTTCGGCCCGGTGCTGTCGGTGCTCACCTTCCGCACGCCGGCCGAGGCCGTGGAGAAGGCCAACAACACGCCGTACGGGCTGTCGGCGGGCATCTGGACCGACAAGGGCTCGCGCATCCTGTGGATGGCCGACCGGCTGCGCGCCGGCGTCGTCTGGGCCAACACGTTCAACAAGTTCGACCCCACCTCGCCGTTCGGTGGGTACAAGGAGTCGGGCTACGGTCGCGAGGGCGGCCGGCACGGGCTGGAGGGCTACCTCAATGTCTGAGCGGGTCGCGGTACGCAAGACGTACAAGCTCTTCATCGGCGGGAAGTTCCCGCGCAGCGAGTCGGGACGGTCGTATCTCGTGCAGTCCTCGAATGTGTCACTGGCCTCCCGCAAGGACGCCCGGGACGCGGTGGTCGCCGCCCGCGCCGCCGTGAAGGGCTGGGCCGGCGCGACCGCGTACAACCGGGGTCAGATCCTCTACCGCGCCGCCGAGATGCTGGAGGGCCGCCGCGAGCAGTTCGTCGCCCTGGGCATCCCCGGCGACGAGGTGGACGCCGCGGTCGACCGCTGGGTCTGGTACGCCGGCTGGGCCGACAAGCTCGCCCAGGTGTACGGCGGCGCGAACCCGGTCGCCGGCCCGTACTTCAACATCTCCGCGCCGGAGCCGACCGGCGTGGTCGCCGTGGTCGCCCCGGAGCGTCCGGCGCTGCTCGGTCTGGTCAGCGTGATCGCACCGGCGATCGTCACCGGCAACACGGTGGTGGTGGCGGCGTCGCCGTCCGAGCCGCTGGCGGCGGTGACGCTGGCCGAGGTGCTGGCCACCTCCGACCTGCCCGGCGGTGTGGTCAACATCCTCACCGGCGCGATCACCGAGACCGCGCCGACGTTGGCCGCGCACATGGACGTCAACGCGATCGACCTGACCGGGGTCACCGACGCCGCGCTCGCCACCGACCTGGAGGTCAAGGCGGCCGAGAACCTCAAGCGGGTGCTCCGACCGGCCCCGGCCGACCACGACTGGACCGCCGACCCCGGGGTGGCGCCGATGACCGCGCTGCTGGAGACCAAGACGGTGTGGCACCCCAAGGGGGTGTGATCGTCTGTCCCCGGCCTCTTGGTTGTCCAGGTTGCGCCGGGCGGTTTTCCGGGGGAGCCCGCCCACTCCGGGCGGTCAGGCTTGATCCCTGCGTGGGCGGGCTCCCCCGGAAAACCTGACGTGGGCCGGGTCCGTCGGGTGGGGTCGGCTCACGGGTCCTGCCCGACGTCGCGTCGCCGGTCAACGGGGTCTGCGGTCGGTGCGGCCGAGATCTGCGCAACTTCCGGGATGTTGCTGTCTCCAAAGCGCTGGAGGCAGCAACATCCCTGTTCTTGTGCGGATCTTGCGCCAGTCCGGCACCCTCATGATCGACATGGAGGGGTGGGTGGGGGGTCTACTACCGGGGGTAGGATTGGTTCGTGACTCGGTTGGGCGATCTTGAGCGTGCGGTGATGGACGTGCTGTGGGACGTGGTTCCCGGCACGTCGGACGGGGTGACCGTGCGCGAGGTGGCCGACGCGCTCGATGGTCGCGAGTTGGCGTACACCACGGTGATGACCGTGCTGGACCGGCTCGCCGGCAAGGGCATGGTGCAACGGGAGCGGGAGGGGCGGGCCTGGCGGTACCGTCCGGCCGCCAGCCGCGAGGCGCACATCGCCCAGCTCATGCTCGACGCCCTCGACCTCGGTGGCAGCCGGGACGCCGCGCTGGTCCGGTTCGCCCGCTCGGTGACCGGCACCGAGGCCGAGGTGTTGCGGGCGGCCCTGGGCAGCGAGGCCGGCCTGACCGGGCCGGGCTCCACCGGCGGCGACGCGGGCGGGGCCCTGACCGATCAGGTGGACAGGCAGGCGGGCCGACGACCCGCCGGCGACGCAGCGGAGCGGTAGGGCGCCCGCCATGGCCTACGCCGTGCACTTCGCCGCCACGATGCTGGCCTGCTATCTGACCGCCCAGGTGCTGGCCCGCTCCACCTGGACGTGGCGCAGCCCCCGGGTGGCGATCGTCTGCTGGCAGGCCGTCGGGCTGGCGCTGGGCCTCTCGGCGATGGGCCTGCCGATGGCGCTCGGGTTGAGCGCGTACGACCGGCCGACCGGTGGCGCACTGCTCGCCCTGGCCAACGACCTCACCCACGGCGCGCTGCCGATGGGGGTGGGCACCTTCGAGCTGGCCGGCGTCGGGGTGGGCTTCGGCATCGGGGCGGTGCTGGTCACGACGACGGTGCGCAGCATCCACGGCACCGTACGCGCCCAGCGTCGGCACCGGGACCTGCTCTCCCTGGTCGCCCGGAACGATCCGGCCGCGCCGGGCGCGTTGGTGCTGGATCATCCGAGCGCCGCCGCGTACTGCCTGCCGGGCGTGAAGCCGCAGGTGGTGGTCAGCGCCGGCACCCTGAGCCTGTTGGACCGAGCCGAGTTGGCCGCGGTGCTCAGCCACGAGCGGGCGCATGCCCAGGAGCGGCACGACCTGGTGCTGTTGCCGTTCACCGCGCTGTGCCGGGCGCTGCCGTGGTTCGGCTGGGTGCGTGACGCGCACGAGCGGGTCGCCCTGCTGGTCGAGATGCGCGCCGACGACAAGGCCCGCGAGTTGCACGCCGAGGCTCCGTTGGCGGGGGCGCTGCGCCGGTTCGCCGCCGCCGGGCACCGGATCACCCCGGCCGGCGCGCTGGGCATGGGCGACCGGGATCTCGACGTACGGGTGCAGCGCCTGCTGGTCAGTGACCGGCCGCCCCGGGTGCTCGGTGCCACCGCCCTCGCGGTCGCCAGCACGCTTGTCGCCCTGCCGATCACCCTCTTCCTGAGCTGACCCGATCCGGCAGCCGCGCCGGCCCGACGATCTTCTCCCCAGTCCCATAACTACTACGCCTTGTCGTAGACTTTATTACTACAGGACGTAGTAAACAGACATGTAGTAATCCTACGTGTAGGGTGGCTACGACAAGGCAGCCAACGCTATGGAGGGCTGGTCATGGACACCCTGCTCCTCGCCCGCCTGCAGTTCGCCACGACGACCTCGATCCACTTCCTGTTCGTGGTCGTCACGCTCGGGCTGGTCACCCTGCTGGTCGGCATGCAGACCGCCTGGGTGCTCACCGGCAACCCGAAGTGGGAGCGGCTGACGCGCTACTGGGGCCAGCTCTACGTGATCAACTACGTGCTCGGCATCGCCACCGGGATCGTGATGGAGTTCCAGTTCGGGCTGAACTGGAGTGGCCTGTCGCGCTACGTCGGCAACGTCTTCGGGGCGCCCCTGGCCATCGAGACGCTTGTGGCGTTCTTCCTGGAGTCCACCTTCCTCGGAATGTGGATCTTCGGCTGGCACCGGCTCCGCAAGGGCGTCCACCTCGCGTTGCTCTGGGGCGTGGCAATCACCGCGTACGCTTCGGCGTTCTGGATCATGGTGGCCAACTCCTGGCTGCAGAACCCGGTGGGTTACCAACTTCGCGACGGGATCGCCCACCTCACCGACTTCGGCGCGCTGCTCACCAACCCCAGCCTCGGCATGGCGTTCGGGCACGTGGTCTCGGCGGCACTGCTGGTCGGCGGGATGCTGATGGCGGCGGTCAGCGCCGAGCACCTGATCCGGCGTACCCCCGACTTCGCGCTCTTCCGCACCTCACTCCGGATCGGCCTGGTCACCGCGGCACTGGCCGTCACGATGGTGCAGGGTTTCGGTTTCGCCCAGTTCGGCCCGGTCGGCGCGGTGCAGCCGACCAAGTTCGGCGGCGACAGCCCGGAGAGCCGGGCGCTGATCGCCGAGTGGACCGCCCGGTTCGGCCCCGGCGACTACACCCCGCCGGTGCTGGCCAGCGTCGGGCTGGGCTTCATGATCCTGATCGGCTTCACTCTCGGCTGCGTCTGGTTGCTGCTGCCCCTGCTCTTCCGGGACTGGATCATCCGACTGCGCTTCCCGCTCTGGCTGATCCTGCTCGCCCTGCCGCTGCCCTTCCTCGCGGTGATCCTCGGCTGGATCTCCCGGGAGGTCGGCCGCCAACCCTGGGTGGCGTACGGGCTGCTCCCCGCCGAACAGGCCGTCTCCCCGGTCAGCGCGCCGCTGATGCTCGCCTCACTGATCGGGTTCAGCCTGCTGCTGGGCACCCTCGCCGTCACCAACTGGGTGCTGCTCGCCCGGCACGCCAGCCGCGGCGCGGCCGACCCGGCGCTCGGCCGCCCACCGGCGCCGCCCAGCGAGCCGGCGCACCCCGAACCCGCCCTCATCTGAGCACCGAGGAGTAGACAGTGGACCTCGCCTGGTACGCCCTGCTGGGCCTCTTCTTCGCCTGCTACCTGGTGCTCGCCGGCTACGACTACGGGGTCGGGTTGCTGCTCGCCCGCGGCGTCGGTCCGGCCGGGCGGCGGGAGGCGCTCACCGCCCTCGGCCCGTTCTTCCTCGGCAACGAGGCCTGGTTGGTGGCCACCATGGGCATCCTCTTCGGCGCGTTCCCCCTCCTGGAGGGCGAATTGCTCGCCGGCTGCTATCCGGCCGTCGTCGGCGCCCTGGTCGGCGTCATCCTGGTCACCGTCGGGGTGCAGTTGCGCAGCCGGCCCAGCGACGAGCGGATCCGGGCCCGCTGGGACCGCGTCGTGGTGATCGGCAGCGCCCTCGCCGCGCTGGGCTGGGGTGTGCTGCTCGCCGCGCTGCTGCAGGGCGTACCGCTCCAGGCCGACGGGCACGTCGCCGGGGTGACCCACCTGGCCACCCCGGTCGCGGCCGCCGCCGGGCTGGCCAGGGTCACAGTGGTCGCGGTGCACGGGGCGACCTTCCTCACCCTGCGGCTGTCCGCGCAGTCCGCCGCCGTGGTCGGCCGCACGGCCCGCCGGCTGGTGCCGGTGGCGCTCGCCGCGGTCGCCCTGGCCACCGTCGTGGGCCTGCTCTCCGCCCGGGTACGCGACGCCGTCCAGCGGCCGGCGGTGGCCGTACTCCTGCCGGTGCTGCTGGTGGCGGCGCTGCTGGCGGCCCGCGCGGCGCTGGCGCGGCGGCGGCCGGGGTGGGCGCTGGTCGCCACCGGCGCGGCCCTGGCGCTGCCGGTGCTGCTGGTCGGAGCCGCTCTCTGGCCCTACGTGCTGGTGTCCACGACCGACCCGGACGCCTCGCTGCGGGTGGCCGACGCCGCCGCCAGCACCCCGACGCTGCGGCTGCTGGGCTGGGTGGCGCTGCCGCTACTTCCGGCCCTACTAGGCTTCCAGGCGATGTGCTGGTGGGTTTTCCGAGGACGGACCGACGGTAGGGCACCGGTGTACTGGTGAGTCGCCGTCCGTTCGACAGGCGTCTGCTGCGCCGGGTCCCTGCGGCCCGGGGCGATCTTGCCGTGCTCGCGCTCCTGGGCGTGCTGGCCGCCGGGCTGATCGTGGCGCAGGCCACCGCGCTCGCGTCGCTGCTGGCCACCGCCATCGACGGTCGGCTGGACCGGCCGGCGCTGGCCGGCTTCGTGGTCACGGTCGCCGCCCGCTCGGCAGTGGTCTGGGCGCAGGGCACGGTCTCCGCGCGGGTCGCCGCCACGGTCAAGGCCACGCTCCGCGCCGACCTGCTCGGCGCGGTGGGCCGGCACGGGCCCGGATGGGTGGCCGGGCAGCGGGCCGGCGAGATCGCCACCCTCGCCGGGCGCGGGTTGGACGCGCTGGACGCGTACTTCACCGGATACCTGCCGCAGCTGGTGCTCAGCGTGACGGTGCCCCTGGCGGTGCTGGCCCGGGTCGTCTTCGCTGACTGGAGCTCGGCGGTGATCATCGCGCTGACCCTGCCGCTGATCCCGGTCTTCGGCGCACTGCTCGGCTGGCAGGCGCAGGCCGCCACCGAACGGCAGTGGCGGCGGCTCGCGCTGCTCGGCGGGCACTTCCTGGACATGGTCGCCGGGCTGCCCACGCTGCGCGCGTTCGGGCGGGCCCGGGCACAGACCGACGTGGTGCGCCGGATGGCCGACGGTCACCGCGTCGCCACGATGAAGACGCTGCGGATCGCGTTCCTCTCCGCGCTGGTGTTGGAGCTGGTCGCCACCCTCTCGGTGGCGCTGGTAGCGGTGCCGGTCGGCATCCGGTTGCTCGGCGGCGGGCTGGCCCTGCAGACCGCGCTGCTGGTGCTGCTGCTCACCCCGGAGGCGTACCTGCCGCTGCGGGCCGCCGGTAGCCGCTTCCACGCCAGCATGGAGGGGCTGGCCGCGCTGGACGAGGCGTTGACCGTCTCGGCCGCACCCGCCGCGCCCCGGGCCGCCGCGGGCGCCGCCGTTCCGGACGCGCGGGCCGAGATCCGGTTCGAGGGGGTGACAGTGGCGTACGAGCGGACCACCGCGCTGCGCGACGTGACACTGACCATCCGGCCCGGCGAACGGATCGCCATCATCGGCCCGAGCGGCGCCGGCAAGAGCACCCTGCTCGGCCTGCTGCTCGGCTTCGTGACCCCGACCAGTGGCCGGATCACCGTGGACGGGGTGGACCTCGCCGCCGCCGACCCGGACGCCTGGCGGCGGCAGCTCGCCTGGGTGCCGCAGCGGGCGCACCTCTTCGCCGCCTCACTGGCCGACAACATCCGCCTCGGCGCACCGGACACTCCGGCCGACGCGCTCGCCGCCGCGGTGCACGACGCCGCCCTGGACGACGTGGTGGCCGGCCTGCCCGACGGCCTGGACACCCTGCTCGGCGAGCGCGGCCACGGGCTGTCCAGCGGGCAGCGGCAGCGGGTGGCACTGGCGCGGGCGTTCCTGCGGGCCGCCCCGGTGGTGCTGCTGGACGAACCCACCGCCCGACTCGACACGGCAGCCGAGGCCATGGTGCTCGACGCCACCCGTCGCCTGGTCGCCGGGCGGACCGCGCTGCTGGTCGCGCACCGGCCGGCGTTGCTGGCCGACGCCGACCGGATCCTGCGCATCGAGGACGGTCGGGTCACCGAGTTGACGCCCGAACCGACCGGGAGGGCCGCCCGATGACCGGGGAAAACGAGCCGGTGACCGGCCGGGCCGTGCCCTGGGACGCGTACCGCAAGGCGACCGGGACCACCGCCGAGCGGGCCGTGCTGCGACTGGCCCGGCCGTACCTGGGCCGCCTGGTCGGAGCCGGGCTGCTGGCGGCCGCCACCGAGTTCGCCGGGCTCGCCCTGATGGCCACCGCCACCTGGCTGCTGATGAGCGCCGCCGGTCAGCCTCCACTGGACCGCCTCACCGTGGCGATCGTCGCGGTCCGGGCGCTGGCGATCAGCCGGGGCGTGTTCCGCTACACCGAACGGCTCGCCGGGCACGACGCGGTACTCCGCATGATCACCGACGTCCGGGCCCGGGTCTTCGCCACCCTGGCGGCCCGCCAAGGTGCCACGCACCGTTCGGGGGACGTGCTGAGCCGCCTGGTCTCCGACGTGGAGGCCGTTCAGGACCTGCTGCTGCGGGTGCTGGTCCCCGCCTCGGCGGCGGCAGTGGTCGGGGCGCTGGCGGTCGCCGTGGCGGCGCTGATCTCCGTACCGGCCGCCGGCGCGCTGGCCGTCGGGCTGCTGGTCGCCGGGGTGGCGCTGCCCGCGTTGGCCACCGTGCTCACCCGCCGCAGCGCGGCCGAGGTGGCCCCGCTGCGAGGCGCGCTGGCCACCGACGCGATCGACCTCACCCACGGCGCCGCCGACCTGGCCGCGTTCGGGGCGACCGAGGTGGCCCTGCGCGCCGCCGAGCAGCGCGCCCACCGGCTGGCCCGGCTGGAACGTCGGCTGGCCGCCACCGGGTTCGCGGTGGACGCGGCCGGCGTGCTGACCGCCGGCGTGACCGCCGCGGCGGTGGTGCTGATCGCGCTCGCCGCCGACGTGTCGGGGGTGCTGGTGGGCGTCCTGGCCGTCGGCACACTGGCCGCCGTCGAGGTGACGTTGGCGCTGGTCACGGCGGCCCGGCAGTGGACGCAGCTGCGGCCCGGCCTGGCCCGGGTGGCCGACCTGCTCGACCCGGGCCCGCCGCCCGCGCCGCCCGCGACCGGTCCTCCGGACCTGACCGGCCCGCACGAGTTGCGCTTCGTCGACGTGACAGTGCGGTACCGGGCCGGCGCGGCACCCGCCCTGGACGGCGTCAGCCTGGACCTGCCGGCGGGACGCCGGATCGCGGTCGTCGGCCCGAGTGGCGCCGGCAAGAGCACAGTGGCAGCCGTGCTGACCGGCACCGTCCGGCCCGCGTCCGGCCGGGTCACAGTGGACGGTCACGACCTCTCGGCGTACGCCGAGGAGGCGCTGCCCCGGGCGATCGGCGGGCTGCTGGCCGAGGCGTACGTCTTCCACGCCACGGTGCGGGAGAACCTGCTGCTCGGGCGGGCCGGGGCAGACGAGGAGGAGCTGGCCGGGGCCACCGCCGCCGCCGGCCTGCTGGACTGGGTGCGCGCCCAGCCGGCGGGCTGGGACACGCTGGTCGGCGAGGAGGGCGGGCAGCTCTCCGGTGGGCAGCGGCAGCGGCTGGCGCTCGCCCGGGCCCTGCTCGCCGCGCCGCCGGTGCTGGTGCTCGACGAGCCCACCGAAGGTCTGGACCCGACCGCCGCGGACGCGGTGCTCGCGTCCGTCCTCGCCGCCACTCCCGCCGGGCACTCGGTGCTGCTGATCACCCACCGGCTCAGTGGGCTGGACGAGCTGGACGAGATCGTGGTGCTGGACGGCGGCCGGGTGATCCAGCGCGGTCGGCACGCCGAGCTGGTCGCCGCCCCGGGCTGGTACCGGGACCAGTGGCTGCTCCAGGCCGCCGCCGAACGGGGTTACCTGGCGCTCGCCCCCTGACCCGGCTCGGGGGTGGACCAGGGTTCTCCCGGACGTCGACCCGTCGGAGTCCATGGCAGTGTGGTGCCATGGCGCGCGCTGAGGATGTGTTGGTCGACGAGCACCTGCGGGAGCTGGCCGCTCGGTTGCGGGGGCCGGCGCGACTCAAGTCCGGCCTGTTGACCGAGGCCCGGCACGGGCTGTTGGACGCCGTCGAGGCGTACCGCGAGAGCGGGGTGCCGCCCACCGAGGCGCAGCGCCGGGCGGTGGTCGAGTTCGGCTCACCGGCGCAGCTGCTCCCCTCCTGGCAGGCCGAGCTGGCGGTGGCCGCCCTGCGCGGGCTCTCCCTGCGGATGCTGGCTGTCGCCGGGGTGGGGGTGGCCGCCGGCGATCTGACCTGGCGCGGGGCGAGCTGGAGCGACGGCCCCCGTCCGCCGGCCGGCTACCTGCTGCTCTCCAACTCGGTCGACTGGATCTGGATGAGCACGCTGCTGCTCGCGGTGGTCGGTCTGCTGGTGGTCTGGGCCAGCGCCCGTTCGCCCCGACCGGGCCTGGCCCTGATGCAACGCGCGGTGGGCGCCGGCCTGACCGGCCTGCTGGCTCTCGCCATGCTGACCGGCTGCGCCCTCTTCGCCTGGTCACTCGATCTCTGGGACGCGGCGCTGTACTGGCCCCCGATGATCATCGGGACGGTGTTGGTGGGTGGCGGCTACTTCTCGCTGACCCGTGCGGCGCGCGGCTGGCTGCTGGCCACCGCCCGCTGAGCGGCGCCAGACCGGGAGGGTCAGGCCGGGGTGGGCGGGCTGCCGGGGTCGAGGAACCGGCCGACGGTCAGTTGGAACTCGCGCCAACCGGCGCGCTCCCCGGCCAGCGCCCGCCGGCCGGAGTCGGTGAGCTGGTACGTCCGCCGTTCCCGGCCGCTGACAGTGCTCCAGGTGCTCGCCACGTGGCCGGCGCGTTCCAGCCGACGGAGCGCCGGATAGATGGTGCCGGTGGGTAGGTCCAGACTGCCGTCACTGCGGGCACGCAGCGCCTCGATGATCGCGTAGCCGTGCAGCGCGCCCTGTTCGAGCACGGCGAGCAGCAGAGCGTCGAGGTGGCCGTGCAGCGCCTGGGCCTTCATGCGTAGCTACGCTACTTGTCGAACGACCGCTTCGCCAGCGGTGACCACCAGCAGGTCGGGCCCGTGCGCCAACGGGCCTCGGGGTGCGGGCATCGGTCACCCAGGGCCGCCGACTAGGGTATGTGCCCAGAGTCACTCGCCGGTCAGAGACCCCGGTGGGTGGGCAACCCGAAGCACACGGAGGTCAGCGTGGCCCGCCAGTCGCCCCAACGGCCCGACGCCGACGAGCCCGAGCTCGACGACACCACCGGCGCCGCCGAGCCAGATGAGACCGAGGAGACCGACCGCCCGTCGGCGTCGATCGACCGCTCACTCTGGGACGAGGTGCGCATCGACCCGGTGGAGATCGCGCTGCCCGCCGGCACCGGCTTCACCCTCCGGGCGTACCGGCCGGCCAGCTCGCTGACCCCGACCGACGTGACCGAGCGCGACCAGGACGACCCGTTCCTCGCCCGCCGTCAGGCGATCGAAGAGGAGGAGGACGACGAGACCGTCGTCATCCTCGACGAGGAGCTGGCCGAGGAGTTCGCCGCCGAGGACGAGGACGAGGAGTCGACCCGTCGCCGCCGTGACGGTGCCGCCGCCGACACCGACGACGAGTCGGAGGAGGCCGTCGCGGACGAGGCGGACGACGAGGAGGTGCCGGTCTTCCTCAGCCACCGGGGCAGGCTGCTGCTCTTCAAGACCCCCGAATCGCTTGTCAGTTTCATCCGATCCGGTGCGCCCAATGATCTGTCCCAACTGGACAGCTGGAATGAATTGTCCGAACGGGTGGAGCCGGCAGATATCGCTCCGCTCGACGAGGACACCTACGAGCTCGACCTGGTCGTGGAGAACCTGCGCGGCGGGCACGACACGTGGGATTCCACCCTGCTGATCGAGGCAGGTGAGGTCGCGCGTGACCTCTCGTACGCATTGCGGCTGCCTGCGGTACTCGACATGCTCTCCGCCGGCTCCAGTCTCGACGACCTGGACGAGGCGTTGCGGGCCACCTCCAACGGTGGGATCGGCGCGTTCATGGGTCGACGACGGCTGAAGAAGATCGGTGCGCAGACCGCGAGTTTGGGTTGGCGGACCATTGTCGGCAAGATCTCTGCGGTGGTGGACTGGCGCGACTGACCCGTACCGGGGAGCATCAGTTGCTGGCAGAGGAAAGACCTGTCCCGGGAGGAGGACGACGCCGTGGCGCTCGTGCGCGTTTACTGCGGTCTGGCCTCGGCGGATCCGGCTGACCGACCGGCCTCCGCCGGTTCGACGCTGACGTCCGCTGTGGTCGACGACGCAGGCCGTCTGCTGCATGTCTACGAGATCAGCGATGACGCCGCTGGCTACGCCCAGCTCGTCGCGCTGCTCGTGGAGCGGTCGGGCGGGCCGAGCGGTGCGGCCATCGCCGCCGACAGCGACGACCACACGGTCACCTCGCTGCTGAGCGCGGCGGGGCGACCCCTGGCGATCGCTGACGACGACTCGGTGGACGACTTCGCCGAACGGTTCGCCGACGACGACTCCCTTGAGGAGATGCAGTCGCCTCCGGCCGAACGACGGGCGGTTGGCCTCGCCCGCGCGTTGCAGGCGGGTGCGCTCTCCGCCGTCACCCTGCCGGCACCCCGGGATCTCGCCGGCTACAAGCAGGTGCTCTCCGCGCACGCCGCGCTGGCCAGCGGTCGACACTCCGCCGCCGTGGCGCTGCGCGAGGTGCTGCGGGAGCTCTACCCGGCGGCCCTGCGCGCCTACCCGGACCCGGCCGAGCCGGTCTCCCTGGCGGTGCTGGACGCGCTGCCCGAGCCGGGCATGCTCGGCGGCACCGTGGCCCGGGGTCGCGAGGTGTCGGTCGCGGCTGATGCCATTGCCGCGCATCTCGCCGCGGACGGGGTCGCCGACGCCGAGGAGATCAACGAAGCGGTCACCGCGCTGCGGGTCGCCATCTCCGAGACACCGCGACGCGCTGCGGTCAATCGGGCGCTCACGTCCGCGGTGGCGGAGACGGTCCGTCAGGCCGTCGCCTCCGTACGGGCCTGCGACGCTGGGTGTGAGGCGCTGGTCAGCGCGCTCAGCTCTCGGGTCAGCTCGCCGGTCCAGGCGCCCGGCCGCCGGGCCGCCGCCCGCCGTGGCGAGTCCGTCGGTGAGCTGACCGGCCTGGCCGGCACCAACGCCGGGTTGACCGGCCTGGCCGGCACCAACGCCGGGTTGCGGTCGGTTCGACCCACCCCGCCGGCCGTCGACCCGGCACCCTCCGGTGGGCGGCGCAGTCGTCCCGAGCCGGTCCCCGGTGCCGCGCCGCTGGCGTCGCCCCGCCCGCTCGGGCCACCGCCGGTCGCACCCGCGCCGGTCACGCCGCCGCCGGTCGCACCCACGCCGATGACTCCGGCGGCGATGGCTGGTCCGCCCGCGTCCACGCTGCCCAGTCGAAGCGAGCCGCTGCCCAGCCGGATCGACGGTCCGACCAACCGGCCGGTCTCCGCACCGCCGCCTCCGCCGCCCGGGATCACCCCGATCGCGCCGGCCCAGCGCGGCATGGTTCCTCCGGCCGAGGCCGGTGAGCCGTTCCGGCCGACGCTGACCACCGCCGCGATCAACAACGCGCGGGCCGAACGGCAACGGACGGTCATTCCGCCCCGGCCCAAGACCAACGGCGAGCCCCGGCCGAGCCACCTGCAACGTCCGGTCGTCGAGCCACCCACCGGCGGGTTCAGCGCCACCGATCTCAGCATTCCGGTGCCGACCCCCCGGCCCGGTCAGGAGACCGCGCCACCCGGCTCCCGGGCCAACTGGCCGCTGGTCAACAACCCGGAGGACCCGTCCGACAGCTCACCGAACAACCCGGTGGCCTACTCGTACGGCGGCAGCCGCGGTGTCGACGCCCCGACCGACCCGGGTCGGGCCGACGGTCGGGTCACCCCGCCGTGGTTGGCGGACGACCTGCCCCCGGAGCCACCGATGCTGCGGCTGGTGGAGCCGCCGCCGCTGGCCGACCGGGCGCTGCGCGAGGGGCTCAACCCTCCCGCGGACCAGCACCTGGAGACGCCGCCGCTGCGCCTGGTCGACCGCGAGCAGGCCGCTCGCAACGGTCGGGCGGCCGCCCGCACCGAGCGTGCCGCCGAGCACCGGCCGCCGCCCCCGGTCGAGCACCGTCCACCGCCGATGGAGCACCGGCCGCCGCCGATGGAGCACCGGCCGCCGCCGGTCGCCGACGAGGGCGACGGCGATCTGCTGATCTTCGCGCAGGCCAAGTCGGCCTGGTTCGTCGGGCAGCCCGAGGAGTCCGATCTGGACTGGTCGACCACTGCCGACACCGGCTGGCAGGCCGCGGAGCAGGCCGCTCGCCCGGCGGTGGGTGCGGAAACCAACGCCGGGTTGCCGAAGCGCGTACCGCAGGCCAACCTGGTGCCGGGTTCCCCACTGCGCGAGGAGCGCCCATTGCGGATAGTGCGTGATGCGGCGAGCCTCGCGGAGAACACGACCGGCTACTTCCGGGGCTGGCGCCGCGGCCAGGAGATCGGCGGTTTCGCGGTAGGTGGTCGGCCCGGTCGCGAGGCGGCCGGTGGCTGGGACTTCAGCCGCGACCACGGGGACCGCGACGACGACCGGGAGTACGAGTACCGCTCGGCGGGCTACCAGTCCTGATCCCTGTGCATACGTGAGAGCGCCCTCAGTCAGCTGACTGGGGGCGCTCTCACGTATGCCGGAGAACCCCGGACACGACAACGCCGCCTCTCCGCGATCCTGACAGCCACCGCCCCCGGGGTGCAGGGGCGGACAGCTTCCACGATCGTGCAGAAGGCGGCGTAGCGGACGCGCTGGCACCACGGGGCGCAGCGGGCAGGGTGTTACGCCCGGTGGCGGCCGGAGCCACCACCGGGGCGTACAGCGTCCCGGATCAGGCCGGGGCGACGGCGCGCGTACGGCGCATGGTCAGCACGTACTCGACCAGCGAGATCAGCACGTGCTTCGTCGACTCCCGGTTACGGGCGTCGCAGGCCACCACCGGCACGTCGCTCGAGATCGCCAAGGCGTCCCGGACGTCCTGCGGGTCGTGGTACTGCATTCCGTCGAAGCAGTTGATCGCCACCAGGTATGGCAGGCGTCGGTGCTCGAAGAAGTCGATCGCCGCGAAGCAGTCGGCCAGCCGGCGAGTGTCCACCAGCACGACCGCGCCGATCGCACCCCGCACCAGTTCGTCCCACATGAACCAGAAACGGGTCTGACCTGGCGTACCGAACAGGTACAGGATCAGGTCACGGTCGATCGAGATCCGGCCGAAGTCCATGGCCACCGTGGTCGTCGTCTTGCCCGGCACCTGCCGGGTGTCGTCGACGCCCACGCCAGCGGAGGTCATGATGGCCTCGGTGGTCAGCGGCGTGATCTCCGAGACCGAGCCGACCAGCGTCGTCTTACCGACGCCGAATCCACCGGCGATAACGATCTTCGCCGACGTCACGCGGCCGCCCGGGTTCGGCGGGCGGTGCGACATGTCAGAGCCTGCGAAGTCCACTCAGCACCCTCTCCAGCAGTTCAGTGCCCACCGCGTCGTCGGAGTCGTCCAAAATGGTCGGCTCGTGGACCGCGACCAGGCCGTCCGTCGCCATGTCGGCGATGAGCACCCGGGCCACACCGAGCGGGAGCTGCATCCGCGCCGCGATCTCTGCGAGCGATTGCACGCGTCCGTCACACAGCGCGGCGATGTACTGGTGTTCGCGGCCCTGGCCGCCGTTGCCATTGGCAAGGGCCCGGCCGCGCACCGTCGTCTCGACGAGCGCCTCCAGCGCGATGTCGAGCCGGGGACGGGTGCGACCGCGGGTCACGGCGTATGGACGGACCAACGCTCCGGTTGGTTCGTCACGATCGGCCATCTCGCCGCTCACCTCCCTCGCACCCGTTACCGGCTCCCACCGGTGAAACCCGTCGTTGTCGTTGTTGCATTCGTGCCGACCTCACGATCGGCGAGACGTCAGCCCAGCATGCCCGCAGCCGCACGCGGCTGCGGGGTCAGCGCGTCGCCGACCCGGTCGACCAGCAGCGCCATCTCGTAGCCAACCTGGCCCACGTCGGAGCTGCGGGCGGCCAGCACGGCGAAGGACGAGCCGTCCGAGATGGACATCAGGAACAGGAAGCCATTGTCCATCTCCACGACCGTCTGCAACACCGCGCCTCCCTCGAAGCAGCGGGCTGCCCCCTGGGTCAGGCTGACCAGACCCGATGAGATCGCGGCGAGCTGGTCTGCCCGGTCACGCGGCAGATCCCGTGACGACGCGAGGAGTAGGCCGTCCGCCGACACGGCGACCGCATGCGCGACGCCGGGCACCCGGTCGGCGAAGTTGGCCAGTAGCCAACCAAGATCCTGCGTAGTTGTCATCCTTCTTGCTCCTTCTGCCCGCTCCCGGCCACCGGGCCTGAGCCAGACTGCGAGGATTGCCCTCCCGGAGTCGCCTCCGGGCTGGTCGGGTTGTCCGAGGTGCTACGCCCTCGCTGCACGCCCCGGTGGTAGGCGGAGAGCAGGCCACGGACCGCCTCCGGGGAGCGCCGCTGGACCGAGGTGGTGGGCTTCTCCACCGCGCCGGGCACCAGCTGCGCCATCGGCTTGCGTTTCGGCAGACCGGTCGTCGTGGTCTCGCTCACCGGCGCCGCGCCGGCCGCCGCGGAGGCAGCACGCCAGCCGTCGTCGGCAGCGGTCTGCCAGCCGTTGCTCTGCGGTTGGGGCCGGCGGTTCGGCAGGCTCTCGGCGAGGCTGGGGCGTGTGCCCTCGTTCGCTGTGGAGCCGTTGTCCCGCGGCGCTCCTCCGACCGTCGGAGTGTCTGCCATCGGTGTGTTACCTGTCGTCCCGGGTGGTGTCTTGTGGACGGCCCGACCGGTGGCCTCGACCGTGGCGAACTGCTGGGTCGCGGAGTCGCCGTTCGTCGCTGGCTGGGCACCGGCCGCGGTCTCCTCGGAGCCCGGGCGACGGGTACGGAACCAGGCCGACTCGAGCTCCCGGAAGATCGGCAGCTCCATCGTCTCGTCCGCGTACCGCTGGCGGTTCTGCGCCTGCGGCTGCTGCGGCGCCGGCCGAGTCTGTGCAGCCGGAGCCGGAGTCGGAGCTGCTGCCGGAGTCGGAGCTGCTGCCGAGGTCGGCGCTGGGGTCGGGGGCTGGGCCGGGGCCGGCTGCTCGCCGGGTCGCGGCACCCGCGGCAGCTCCGTCGTCATGTCCAGCGCAGCGGCGAGCCGCTCGGGCACCGGCGGGGTGGCCGTGTCCCGGTCGCTACCCGGCACCGGCGGCCAGGCCGGCGGTGCCGGCGTGCTGGCTGCCTGCGCGGGCGGGGCCGACCGGGGCGCGAAGCCGCTGAACGACTGGCCGGAGGCCGGCGGCGCCGAGTACGGCTGACCCGAGTACGGCTGACCGGACGCCGGCGAGGCCGACACCGGGGACGCCGAGAACGGCGGACCGGCGTACGGCTGCCCGGAGGCCGGTGCGGCGGACACCGGCGCGCCGCCGTATGGCGCACCCGAGTAGGGCTGCCCGGAGTAGGGCTGGCCGGAGTAGGGCTGGCCGGAGTAGGGCTGGCCGGAGGCCGGCGAGGCGGAGACCGGCGCGCCGGAGTAGGGCTGCGCGGAGACCGGCGGCGCCGAGTACGGGTGCTCGGGGCTGCTCGGCAGCTGACGCGGAATGGACGGCTGCTGGCCGGTGGTCGGGGTCTCGTCCCCGGCCCGGCGCTGCGGCAGCGGGTCCGTCTCCTGGCCGTTGGCCGACCGGGGGGTGAACCCGTCGCCGCCGTTGACGCCGTTCGTCCCGGCCGCGCCGGTCAGATCGGACCAGGCCGGCATCGACCGGTACGCACCGCCGTTGGCGGGGGTGCCGGCACCGTTGCGCGACGCGGGCTCGAACGGACGACCGCCAAGGGTGACCTGGTTGCCGGACTCGCTCGGGCGAGGGCCGTTGCTCAGCGCGGGCAGCGCGCCGAAGACCGGCGCGGGCCCACCGGACTGCGGACCACCGAACTGCGGGGCACCGGCCGCCGGCAGCGCCGGCGGCTGCTGCACACGGCCGGAGAGCGCCCGGGGCACCAGCACCGAGGTGGGCAGGGTCACGTCGGCGACCGTGCCGCGTTCGTTGCCGGGGCGCAGCTCGACCCGAACACCGTGCCGGGACGCCAGCCGGGCGACCACGACCAGGCCCATCATCCGGGACACGGCCACGTCCACCTGCGGCGGCGTCGCGAGCCGCTCGTTGAGGTCGTGCAGCTGCTCGGCGCTGATGCCGATGCCGCGGTCCTCGACGTACAGCGAGGAGCGGTCACCGACCCGGCGAGCCTCGACCATGACCTGCGAGTCGGGCGGGGAGAACGCGGTGGCGTTGTCGAACAGCTCCGCGACGAGGTGCACCAGGTCGTTGACCGCGTGCGCGGCGACCTCGATGTCGCGGTCGATGACACCGAACTCGATCCGGGTGTAGTGCTCGACCTCGGACTGCGCGGCGCGCAGCACGTCGATGAGAGCGGCCGGCTCACGCTGCACACGGGTGGAGTCGGCGCCGGCGAGCACCAGCAGGTTCTCGTCGTTGCGGCGCATCCGGGTGGCCAGGTGGTCGAGCTGGAACAGCTCGGCCAGCCGGTCCGGGTCTTCTTCGCCGCGCTCCAGCCGGTCGAGGTGCCCGATCAGGCGGTCGACCAGAATCTGTGAACGGCGGGCCAGGTTGACGAACATGGTCGCGACGGAGGCGCGCAGTGCCGCCTGCTCAGCGGCGGTGCGGACGGCTTCCAGGTGGACGGCGTTGAACGCCTCGGTCACCTGGCCGAACTCGTCCTTGCTGCGCACCGGCAGCGGTTCGGCGATCTGGTTGGCCAGCTGCACCGGGGAGAGCTGCCCGACGACCTGCGGGTCGCGCAGTCGGGCCACCGCCTGCGGCAGGCCGTACTGGGCGACGGAGAGCGCGCCCTGGCGCAGCTCCCGCAGCGAACGGGCCATCGAGCGGGCGACCAGGTACGCGAAGAGGATGGCCAGCAGCAGCATGCTGAGCAGCAGGCCGGTCTCCAGGAAGACCTGGCGCTGGACGTCCGAGCGGAGGGTGTCGGCCTGGTTGACCACTTCGCCGTCGAGCTTGGTCTCGACGGTGCGGATCAGCTTGGCGTTCGCCGTCATGGCGGCTTCCCACTGGTCCGGGCCGAACGGCGCGCCGCGCATGTCGCCGGTGGTGTTGCCGTCGATCCAGCCGGTGTAGTTCTGTGCCTGCCGGCGGTCGCCGCCCGCGACCGTCTGGTCGTGGAACTTCGCGTCGTCGGGAGTGGCGACGGCCTTGAAGCTCTGCAGAGCCTGCTGCTGGCCGGTGTCACTGGCGACGTAGTCCCTGCGCAGTGCCGGGGTCAGGCGCTTTCCGCCCTTGACGCCCAGCGCGCGGTGCACCACGACCCGGCGTACGGCGAGGAACTCCTTCTCCCGGGCGACCGCCGCGGCGGCGCGCATCCGGTCGCTCAGCTGGTTGTCACCGGCGAGCTGCGTGGACGAGTCGCGGATGGCGAGCAGGTCGCTGATCAGACCCTCGTACGCCTGCACGGTCTCGGTGAGCGCGAGCTTTCCGTTGAACACCTGACTGCGGACGCCCGACAGGTCCTGAAGGTTCTGGTCGATGCCGTCGAGCAGACCCTCGAGGCTGCTCGGCAGGTCCTCGATCTCGGCCCGCTGCTGCCGGTAGGGGATCGCGTCCTGGTCCACCCGGGAGTTCACCCGGTTGTAGGCCTCCTGGTACTGCGCCGTCGGCTGTGTGCCGTCAGCGCCCAGCAGCAGCACGGCGGCGGTCCGCTCGTCCTGCAGGCTGTCGACCAGGTCACCCGAATAGCTCGACAGATTCGCCAGGTCGCCAGCTCGGTTGGCATTGTTGAGCGTCTCCACGTGGTCGATGAGACCACTGGTGCCCACGACGACCGTGGCGATGGTCGGCACGATCATGATGAGACCGAGCTTTGACCAGATCGGCATGTCCCGGAGCCGGCTGGCCGGCCGGCGCAGCCGCGACAGGAAGGAGCCCGCCGTCTTTGGCCGTTTGCTCACGTCACCGCCCTCGCGATTACAGCTTGAACGCGTTGCCCCGGGCAACGCCCAGCGACCGACCCGGCGGGTCGGACCCCCGAGATTCCATCACGCCGGTCGACAAGAAGAAAGCCCAGGTTGTCCCCGACCGAAGGTGTGATGAGATGTTGATGCGATTTGATAGCAGTCTGTCTGGCCGGAGTAACTGAAGGTAATGGAACATCCGCACCGAGTTGTCCTACTGGCCGGCCCCTCTGGGTCCGGAAAGTCGTACATAGCACAGCAAACCGGCTTGCCGGTGCTCTGCTTGGACGACTTCTACAAAGACGGCGATGACCCTACGTTGCCCAGACGAAACGGCCAGGTGGATTGGGAATCACCGCAGTCCTGGGACGCCCGCAGTGCGGTGGAAATCATTGCCCGACTTGCCCGCGAGGGTCGAGCCGATGTGCCGGTTTATGCGATCGGCGTCGATCGCCGGGTGGCCACCCGGCCATTTGATGTCGCCGGATCGCCACTTTTCGTGGCCGAAGGGATCTTCGCCGCCGAGATCGTTGAGGAGTGCCGCCGCCGTGGCCTGCTGGCCGGGGCGTACGCGCTGCGCCGCCCGCGTGGGGCGACCTTCCTGCGCCGGCTCGCCCGCGACCTGTCCGAGCAGCGCAAGGCGCCCCGGGTGCTGATTCGGCGCGGGGTGGCACTGCTGCGGGCCGAGCCCGCGGTGCTGCGTCGGCAGATGGGCCTGGGGGCGGAGGCGGCCCGGGCCCGGGAGGTGCTGCGCCGGGTGGCCGGCCTGCTCGCCGGCCACCCGCACGGCTGAACTCAGGCCAGCAACTTCGCGTACGCCGGCTTGATCACCTCATCGATGATCCGCAGCCGCTCGTCGAACGGGATGAAGGCGCTCTTCATCGCGTTGATGGTGAACCACTGCAACTCCTTCCAGCCGTAGCCGAACGTCTCCACCAGCAGCGACATCTCCCGCGACATCGAGGTGCCGCTCATCAGCCGGTTGTCGGTGTTGACCGTCACCCGGAAGCGCAGGTCCCGCAGCAGGCCGATCGGGTGGTCCGCTATCGAGTCCACCGCGCCGGTCTGCACGTTCGACGAGGGGCACAGCTCCAGCGGGATCCGCTTGTCCCGGACGTACGCGGCCAGCCGGCCGAGCGAGCCGTCGGGGGCGATGTCGTCGACGATCCGCACCCCGTGGCCGAGCCGGTCCGCCCCGCACCACTGGATGGCCTGCCAGATCGAGGGCAGACCGAACGCCTCGCCGGCGTGAATGGTGAAGTGGAAGTTCTCCCGCTGGAGGTACTCGAAGGCGTCCAGGTGCCGGGTGGGCGGGAAGCCTGCCTCGGCGCCGGCGATGTCGAAGCCGACCACCCCGGCGTCCCGGTGCCGTACCGCCAGCTCGGCGATCTCCTGTGACCGGGCGGCGTGCCGCATCGCGGTGAGCAGGGTGCCCACCCGGATGGTCAGGCCCGCCTCGACCGCCTGCGCGGTGCCCTCGGCGAACCCGGCCAACACCGCCTCGACCACCTCGTCCAGGCTCAGGTCCCGTTCCAGATGCTGCTCCGGGGCGAAGCGCACCTCGGCGTAGACCACCCCGTCGGCGGCCAGGTCGAGTGCGCACTCCCGGGCCACCCGACGCAGCGCGGGCGCGGTCTGCATGACCCCCACGGTGTGCGCGAACGTTTCGAGGTAGCGCTCCAGGGAACCGGAGTCCGCCGCGTCCGCGAACCAGCGTCCGAGCGCCTCCGGGTCGGTGGTGGGCAGTTCGTGGCCCACCTCGGCGGCCAGGTCGACGATCGTCGCCGGCCGCAGCCCGCCGTCGAGGTGGTCGTGCAGCAGCGCCTTCGGGACCTTGACGATGTCCTCGTACCGGATAGTTGCGACCATGCTCAGACCCTAGTCAGCCAGCTCAGGCCCGCCGAGCCAGGCCACTAGGCTCGACGACATGGAAGCGTTCCGGGGGTTGGACAGGCCGCAGCCCGGTATGGACCCCCGGGTCCTCGACCGGATGCGCTGCCCGGTCTGCGGCGACCCGCTTCAGCAGGCCACCGACACGAGGGCGCTGCGCTGCCCACGCCGGCACAGCTTCGACATCGCGCGCCAGGGCTACGTCAACCTGCTCACCGGTCGGGCCCCGCACGTCGGCGACACAGCCGAAATGATCGCGGCCCGCGCGGACTTCCAGGCCGCCGGGCACTACGACGTCATCTCGGCCGCCCTCGCCGCTGCCGCGACAGACGCTGTCAGCCGTCTCGGCGTGACAGACCCCCCGCACCCAGCACCTAACCCGCCCACCCTTTGCTCTGCACCCGCCGAGGCGACGGCCTCCCAGCCGAGCCGTCGCCTCGAAGGGTGCAGAGCAAAGGACCCAACAGCAGAGGTACGGGTCGAGCCCTCGCCGCCCGACATCGAGCCACCGGCGCCCGACGTCGGGGCGTACCCCCTGGTGGTGGATGCCGGCGCCGGGACGGGCCGGTACCTCGGCGCGGTGCTGGCGGCGCTGCCGGCGGCCGTGGGTCTGGCCCTGGACGTGTCCAAGCCGGCCCTGCGCCGCGCGGCCCGCGCGCATCCCCGAGCCGCCGCCGCGCTCGCCGACACCTGGCGGCGCCTGCCGCTCGCGGACGCCTCGACCGCCGTGCTGCTGAACGTCTTCGCCCCGCGCAACGGCCCGGAGTTCCACCGGGTGCTCGACCCGGCCGGCACGTTGCTGGTGGTCACCCCCACCGCCGACCACCTCGCCGAACTGGTGGACGCCCTGGACCTGCTCCGGGTCGACCCGGACAAGGCCGACCGGGTGACCGGCAGCCTGGGCGGGCACTTCACCCCGGTCAGCTCGGCCGTGCACCGGGCGGAGCTGGTGCTGACCCGCCCGGAGGTCGCCACACTGGTCGGGATGGGCCCCAGCGCCTGGCACACCGACCCGGACTCGCTCGCCACCCGGCTGGCCGCGCTGCCCGAACCGGTCCGGGTCACCGTGGCGGTCCGGCTCGACGTCCTGCGACCTCGCTGACCTCAGGTGGAGAGGTCGACCTCTTCCCAGCCGGGCGGTTCGTCGTGGTACGGCCCGCGCAGGATCACCGCCCACTCCAGCGCCCAACGCCGCTGCCCGATCGCGTTCGCGTCCACCAGACCCGGCGCCCGCCGGCCGTCGCGCTCGGTCTCCAGGTACGCCCAGTCCAAGCAGTAGTGCAGGTCGAGCAGGGCGGCCGCGTCGGCCGGGTGCTGCGGCGCCGTGAGGATCCGCGAGCGCCAGTGCGGGAAGGTCTCCCCCTCGGCGATGTGCGGCAGCCGCTCGACCAGCCGCTCGTCGACGGCCAGCGTCGGGTCGAGCTGCTTGCTCAGCCCGAGCACCCAGGCCAACGCGAAGAGCGCGTCGTGGTGCAGCACGAACGACCGGTGGTCGCCCTTGCCGCCCATCACGAACTGCCACTCCGGCGGGGTGACCATCTCGACCAGGTGCGAACCGAGCAGCCAGCTCATCGCCGCCTGCGGAGGCATCCCGAAGCAGCGGGCCAGGATCAGGTGCAGCACCGCGATCCGCGCCTCGATCTCCGCGGTCGGGCGCAGGTCGATCTGATCACCCGGCTCCCAGACGAGGGGAAACTGCGCCGGCGGCAACGGCAGGCCCAGCCGGGACAGCTCGTCCAGGCTCGCCTCACGCACCTCACGAGGGTCGGGGGCAGCAACGGTCACGGCGGATCTTCCTGTCTGCTCGCGCCGGCGCAAGGCCGGTTGTCCCCCCTTGGCCTG
Source organism: Micromonospora sp. NPDC005220 (assembly GCF_040607895.1). Lineage (NCBI taxonomy): Bacteria > Bacillati > Actinomycetota > Actinomycetes > Micromonosporales > Micromonosporaceae > Micromonospora > Micromonospora sp. NPDC005220. Next base: position 25,553 of record NZ_JBEXHP010000023.1, on the reverse strand, counting down.
CGACAATAGCGCTCCCGGGTGACCGGCACCACGCCAGGGCGACAGCGGATCGATCAGCCGATACGTTCGATGACCAACGACGTCGCCGCCGGGGCCGTCGACGCGATCCGCACCGCGTCGGCAGCCTCGGTCAGCGCGGCCGGAATCCGCGTCGCGTCCTCGGCTCGCAGCTCGTAGAGCGGGTCACCGGCCCGCACCTCGTCCCCCGGCCGCTTGTGCAGCACCACACCGGCCGGCACGCTGACCGGGTCCTCCTTGCGCGCCCGACCCGCGCCGAGCCGCCACGCCGCAACCCCCATGGCGTACGCGTCGACGGCCGCGACGTAGCCGTCCCGGTCCGCGCGGACCACCTCCACCTCGGCGGCCACCGGCATCGGCGCGTCCGGGTCGCCGCCCTGCGCCCGGACCATCGCCCGCCAGGAGTCCATGGCCCGGCCGTCGCGCAGCGCCGCCGCCGGATCGGCGTCCGGCAGACCGGCCGCGTCGAGCATCTCCCGGGCCAGCGCGAGGGTCAGCTCGACCACGTCGGCGGGCCCACCGCCGGCCAGCACCTCGACCGACTCGGTCACCTCGACCGCGTTGCCGATGGCCAGGCCGAGCGGGGTGGACATGTCGGTGAGCAGGGCGACCGTCCGTACGCCGTGCGCGCCGCCCAGCTCGACCATGGTGCGCGCCAACTCGCGGGCCTGGTCGACGGACTTCATGAAGGCGCCCGAGCCGACCTTGACGTCGAGCACCAGCGCACCGGTCCCCTCGGCGATCTTCTTGCTCATGATCGAGCTGGCGATCAGCGGGATCGCCTCCACGGTGCCGGTCACGTCGCGCAACGCGTACAGCTTGCGGTCTGCGGGGGCGAGCCCGGCACCGGCCGCGCAGATCACCGCACCGACCTGGTCCAGCTGGGCGATGAACTCGTCGTTGCTCACCGTGGCCCGCCAGCCCGGGATGGACTCCAACTTGTCCAGCGTGCCGCCGGTGTGCCCGAGACCCCGGCCGCTGAGCTGCGGTACGGCCGCGCCACACGCCGCCACCAGCGGGGTGAGCGGCAGAGTGATCTTGTCGCCGACGCCGCCGGTGGAGTGCTTGTCGACGGTGGGCCGGCGCACCGCCGACAGGTCCAGCCGCTCACCGCTGGCGATCATCGCGGCGGTCCACCGGGCGATCTCCGGCCCGGTCATGCCGTTGAGCAGGATCGCCATCGCCAGCGCGGACATCTGCTCGTCGGCGACAACCCCCCGGGTGTACGCGTCAACCACCCAGTCGATCTGCGCGTCCGACAGCACTCCCCCGTCCCGCTTGACCCGAATAACGTCAACAGCAGCAAAACCACTCATCAAATGATCTTTCTTAGTCGGATGGTGGCACCGACGCACGTTCGGTGACCACGACGGGGGCGGGGCCGACCGTGCCCGGCGGAGGGATCAAGCCTGACCGCCCGGAGCCGGGCACGGTCGGCCCCGCCCCCCGGACAGCAACCACTCAAGACCAACGCACCGGGATCTCAGCCGGCGGCTCACCCTCACCAGCCCAGAAGATGGTGCCGGTGGCGTCCACCACGACCACACGCGGTGTCCGGGCCAGGCCCCAGGTGATCGCCTCGGCCGGGTCGTCCCAGCTCGGCGCCTCCTCCAGCACCCCGGTCTCGGCGCCGGCGTCGTCTCCGGCCGACCGCTCCCAGTACGCGGTCCAGACCTGCTGACCGGCGGACATGTCCGGGTGCACGAAGACGGTGCCGCGCCCGCGCCAGGCGGCCAGTCGTTCCGGGACCACCGGCACCGGCGTCTCCCCGGTGACGGCCTCCAGGTCCTCCACGCCGAAGGCGTGCGGCAGCAGCTCGGCCATCCGCAGTGGCCGGGGCTTGCTCTCGATCAGGCAGTCCGGCCCGCCGTGCTCCCAGAGCAGCTGCCGACACCGGCCGCACGGCATCAACGGCTCACCTGTCGCGTCGACGCAGGAGAGCGCGACGAGCCGACCGCCACCGGTGGCGTGCAGGCTGGACACGACCCCGCACTCGGCGCAGAGCGTCACCCCGTACGCGGCGTTCTCCACGTTGCAGCCGACCACCACCCGGCCGTCGTCGACCAGCGCGGCCGCGCCGACCGGGAACGTCGAGTACGGCGCGTACGCGTGCCGCATCGCCTCGGTGGCGGCGGCGCGCAGCCGCGCCCAGTCAATGTCGGTCATGCCGCCATTCTGCCCAAGCAGCCCAGGTCAAAAGCGGGCAGGGGCGGCTGTGCGCCGTGATCAAGTGATGAGAAGTAGGCCAGGAACGGTCCCGGCACCTACTTTTCATCACTTGATCACGGTGGGAACAGGCACGCCCCGGAGGTCAGCCCTTGATGTACGGCTTACCGTCGGCGGCCGGTGCCCGGACCCGACCGACCAGCCCGGCGACGGCCAGAATGGTCGCCAGGTAGGGCAGCATGGCCAGGAACTGGCTGGGGATGGAGCTGCTGATCGCGCCCAGGTAGGTGGCGAGCTGATCGGCGAAGCCGAAGAAGAGCGCGGCGAGCAGCGCGCCGGTCGGGTTCCACCGCCCGAAGATCAGCGCGGCCAGGGCGATGAAGCCCTTACCGCCGATCATGTTCTTGGTGAACGAGTAGAGCGCCAAAGTGTAGGACGCCCCGCCGATGCCGGCGACCACGCCGGCCAGCAGCACGTTGCGGTAGCGGACCCGGAGCACCTTGACACCGAGCGTGTCGGCGGCGATCGGGTGCTCGCCGACCGAGCGGGTCCGCAGCCCCCACCGGGTGCGGAACAGCCCGATGTGAATCACCAGCACCAGGAGCAGCCCGAGGTAGAGGAAAATGTTGCCGCGGAACAACGCCGGCCCGAGTACCGGGATGTCCTTCAGCAGTGGGATCTCCCAGTTGCTGAAGCGGGGCGCGCTGTTGTACTTCTCGGCGTTGGTCTGCATCAGCCGCTCGTAGAGGAAGCCGGTGACGCCGACCGCCAGCAGGTTCAGCACGATGCCCATGACGACCTGGTCGACCAGGTAGCGGATGGCGAAGACGGCGAGCAGCAGCGAGATGAACGCACCGCCGATGGCGGCGGCGACCAGGCCCACCCAGACGCTGCCGGAGATGCTGCCGAACAGCGCGCCGCTGAACGCGCCCATCAGCAGCTGGCCCTCGATGGCCACGTTGACCACGCCGGAGCGTTCGCAGAGCACACCGGCGAGCGCGCCGAAGATCAGCGGCAGGGCCAGGATGAAGGTGCCCCGGATGATGTTGACCAGCGGCATGAAGTTCTGCCCGGCCGGCGCGGCGGAGACCTGCCAACAGAGGAACGACAGCACGAAGCCGACGAGCCCGACGCCGAGCACGGCGAGGAACCACCGCTTCGGCACCCCGGCGAGCAGCGCCGCACCGGCGGCGATCGTGATGATCCCGAACAGGATCGCCCCGATCGTGCCGTTGATCTCCAATGCGGCACCGGCCGCGTCGTCGCTGAGCGTGAACCGGGCCTGCTGGTCGGTGGCGAGCGCGCCGAAGAGCACCGCGGACAGCAGGCCGAACCCCAGCAGGGTGAGGCCGACCTTGCGGCTACGGGTCCAGAAGCCCTCGTCGACCGGGGCGACGGCGATGTCGGGGACAGCCATGGTGGACATGAGTTACCAGCCCTTCGCCAGGCTCGTCTGCAACCGGGCGGCGCGGGCGGCCCGGAGCTGGAAGATCGCCTTCACCAGGGCCGGCGCGGCGATGAAGATGACGATCAACGCTTGGAGCACGGTCACCAGCTCCAGCGAGATCCCGGAGTACGACTGCATCCGGTTACCACCGGCCTGCAGCGCCCCGAACAGCAGCGCGGCGAGCAACACACCCCAGGGCTTCACCCGCCCCAGCAGTGCCACCAGGATGCCGTCGAAGCCGATCTGCGCGACGACCAGCGGGGTCAGCGCGCTGGCGGTGGAGCCGAGCACCATGTTCGAGCCGCCGAGGCCGGCCAGGATGCCGGCGAAGACCATGATCAGGATGTACGTCCGGGTGACGCTGATGCCGGCGGTCCGGGCGGCGTCCGGGTTGGCGCCAACCGCTCGCAGCTCGAAGCCGAGCGTCGAGCGGTTGAGCAGCCAGGCGACCGCCCAGGTGGCCAGCACGGCGAGCACGATGCCGGCGTGCACCCGCAGGTTGTCGCCGAGCAGTCGGGGCAGCTGGGCGGAGCTGTCCACCGCCTTGCTGATCGCGTCGGTACGGGTCGGGTCCTGCACGCCGTTCTGCACGATCAACCAGGTGAGGAAGTACGTGGCGACGTAGTTGAGCATGATCGTGTTGATCACCTCGTGCGCGCCGGCACGGGCCTTGAGGATGCCGGGGATGAAACCCCAGATCGCTCCACCCAGCGCGCCGGCCAGCACCGCCACCAGCAGGTGCAGGCCGGGCGGCAGCGGCAGCAGGAAGCCGGCCAGCGCCGCCATGATCACGCCGATGGTTGCCTGGCCCTGGGCGCCGATGTTGAACAGGCCGCCACGGAAGGCCAACGCCACCGACAGACCGGTGAAGACCAGCGGCGCCGCGTAGGTGAGCGTCTCCGAGATCGGTGCGAGCACAGCCTGCCAACCACCGGTGCCGTTCAGCCAGGCCGCGAACGCCTCGGGGTCGAAGATCGAGCCCTTGAACAGGTTCGCGTACGCCTCGCTGACGAGCGTCCAGCTGGAGTTGATCGCGTCGGACGGGCGGGAGGTGATGTACGAGTAGGTGGAGAGCACCGCCGGATCAGAAATGATCATCAGCACCGCGCCGACCACGATCGCCAGCACCAACGACATCAGGGTCACCGTGAAGGTGTTGGCCGCCCAGAGGTTGTCCAGGAACAACCGGCCCAGGCTCGGCTTCGGCTCCGGGCCCGGCTTCGAGCGGTCCGGCTCGGTCGCCAGCTCTGCGCGTTCGGTGTTGCCGAGCGCGTTCTGCGCGGCCTGCGCCTCGCTCGCCGGCTCCTTGTCAGGCGAGCCGGACTGCGGATTGGGGTTGGTCATGCCGTCACTCCGCTTCGCTGCGTGACGCCATGAGGCACCAACCCCCGGTAACGATGATTCGCTCGCTGGCGCTCGCTCATTCCTTGTCCTCGCTCGCGGAGCCTGCGTCGCTCGCCGGGCTCCCGTCTGCCACGCCGGAATTGTCCGCGGGGTCTGCCGGGGGCTTGTCGCCGCCGGGCGCCGCGGTGGCGTCGTGGGCCGCGTCCGGGCTGACGCCGGCCATCAGCAGGCCGATCTCCTCACGCGGGGTGTCCGGGCCGACGATGCCGATGATGCGACCGCGGTACATGACCGCGATCCGGTCGGCCAGGCCGATCACCTCGTCGAGTTCGCTGGAGACCACCATGACGGCGGTGCCGACGTCCCGTTCGTGGATGATCTGGCTGTGGATGAACTCGATCGACCCGACGTCGACGCCCCGGGTCGGCTGAGCGGCGATGAGGAGCTTCAGCGGCCGGGACAGCTCCCGGGCCACGATCACCTTCTGCTGGTTGCCGCCGGAGAGGGTGCCCACCGCCGCGTCGGCCGATGAGGTACGGACGTCGAACTGCTCGATCCGCTCCTTCGCCGAGGCGGCGATCGCGTCCGGCTTCAGCGCGAGCCCGGCACCGAACGGCGGCCGGTCGTAGATGTCCAGCACCAGGTTCTCCGCGACGCTGAACTCCTTGACCAGGCCGTCCACGCTGCGGTCCTCGGGCACGTACCCGACGCCCGCCCGGAGCACCTTCTTGGGCTTCCAGCCGTCGATCCGGTCGCCGGCCAGGCTGACCGTGCCGGCGAGCACCGGGCGCAGGCCCATGATCGCCTCAATCAGCTCGGTCTGGCCGTTGCCCTGTACGCCCGCCACGCCGAGCACCTCGCCCGCGCGCACGGTCAGGTCGATGCCGTCGACCGCGCGGATCTGCCGGTCGTCGTCGACGACCAGACCGGCCACCTCCAACACCGGGTCGCCTGGCGTGGCCGGGGACTTGTCCACGGTGAGCCGGACGTTGCGCCCGACCATCAACGCGGCCAGTTCGTCCCGGCTGGCCTCCGGCGAGGCGGTGCCGACGGTCTTTCCGCGTCGGATCACGGTGATCCGGTCGGCGATGGCCTTGACCTCGCCGAGCTTGTGGGTGATGAAGACGATCGACTTGCCGGCCGCCTTGAGCGACCGCATGACCGTCAGCAACTCCTCGGTCTCCTGGGGGGTGAGCACCGCGGTCGGCTCGTCCAGGATGAGCAGGTCGACGTCGCGGGTGAGCGCCTTGACGATCTCGACTCGTTGCTGGATGCCGACCGGCAGGTCCTCGATCACCGCGTCCGGGTCGACCCGCAGGTTGTAGCGCTCGGACACCTCGGTGACCTCGCGCCGGGCCCGCCGCCGGTCCAGGAAGCCGGCGATCCCGCCCCGGACCTGCTCAGCGCCGAGCATGATGTTCTCGGCGACGGTGAAGACCGGCACCAGCATGAAGTGCTGGTGCACCATGCCGATCCCGGCCCCGATCGCGTCGGACGGGCCCTTCAGCTTCAGCGGCTCGCCGTCGACCAGGATCTCGCCCTCGTCGGGCTGGTAGAGCCCGTAGAGCACGTTCATCAGGGTCGACTTGCCGGCGCCGTTCTCGCCGAGGAGGGCGTGAATCTCTCCAGGCTCCACCGTCAGGTCGATGTGATCGTTGGCGACCAGATCACCGAACCGCTTGGTGATGCCGCGCAGTTCGAGTCTCAGCGCAACCTCCTGGAGTGCGAGCGATGGTGCAGCCTAGCTGCCATGGGAAACCAACCGGACCGGGCCGGCCGTCGTGGTGCGCGATCGGCCGCTCCGACCCCGCGGGGCACCCGCAGAGGCCGGAGCGGCCGATCGGTCGTACCTGTCCCCCGCCGATCCTCCCGATGATCTCACCGGAGGGGCCGGCCGGTTGTCACTTGGTCGGCTGGGCCGCTGAGGTGACGGTGATGGTGCCAGCGGCGACATCCGCCTTGATCTTGTCGACCTCGGCCTTCAGCTCGGCCGGAACCTTGCTGTCGAAGTCGTGGTACGGGGCGATCGAGACGCCGGTGTTGGCCAGGGTGCCGACGAAGCCCGGCTTGGCCTCCAGCTTCTCGCCACCGGCGGCCTTCACCACGGCCTCCTTGACGGCCTCCGGGATGTTCTTGACCACGGTGGTGATGATCGCCGAGCAGTCCGGGGTGCTCTCGCAGCCGTCGACGTCCACCCAGATGGTGCTGTACTTGCCGCCCGAGGCCTTGGCCGCGGCGGTGGTGCCGAGGCCGGAGCCGCCGGCGACCGGCATGATGATGTCCGCGCCCTGGGCGACCAGCGCGTCGGAGACCTTCTTGCCCTCGTCCTGCTTGGCGAAGTCGTTGGTGAAGGAGCCCTTCTGGGTCTCCTTGTTCCAACCCAGCGCCTGGACGTTCTTGCCCTTGGTGGTGTTGTAGTACTTCACACCGTCGACGAAGCCGTCCATGAAGATGGTCACCGGCGGGATCGGCAGACCACCGTAGGTGCCCACCTTGCCGCTCTTGCTCATCCCGGCGGCCAGGTAACCGGCCTGGAACGCGGCCTGGGCGGTGTCGAACTGCATCGGGTAGACGTTGGCGTCACCCGGGTTGGCGTCGACGATGCCGAACTGCTGGTTCGGGTTCGCCTTGGCGATCTTCGAGGTGGCGTTGGCCATCAGGCCACCGACGGCCAGGATGAAGTCGCACTTCTGGTTGACGTACTGCGTCAGGTTCGGCTCGTAGTCGGGCTCGGACTTCGACGCGACGTACTTGATGTCGATGTTGTCGTTGGCGGCCTTGGCCTCCTGCAGACCCTTCCAGGCCGAAGTGTTGAACGACTTGTCGTCGATGCCGCCGACGTCGGTCACCATGCAGGCGCTGAACTTCTTGGCGCCGCTGCCGGCGTTGTTGTCATCCTTGGGGGCCTCGCCACAAGCGGCGGCGGTGAGCGCAAGCCCACCCACCGCGATAATCGAGGCGATCCGCATCCCACGCACCGAGCGCAAGACGTCTCCTTCCCATCGCACACCGCGCAAAGTGCGGTGGCTGCCCATCAGCCGACCTGCGGTATGCCGCCGGCTGTCCCACGTTACGGACGGGAGCGTACGCCCGCGCCCACCCACCGGCCGACAATCGTGCACGACTGTTGAGCGCCTGTTACCCGGGTGTAACCCTTGCGTGGGGCACGTCACTCTTCGTGCTGGTAACCGAGCGCGAAGGCGTCCGCAACGTCCGTTTTCTGGAGGCGTTTTTCCCTCCCCGGACGTTACCGCCAAAAAACGGCGACCGCCGCGTTGACCAGGGTCAGACCGACGATGGCGAGGAAGTGACCGCGGTTGACCACGTCCCGCTTCCGAGAGAAGAAGACCATGACGAAGATCAGCAGCGCGATCACCAACTTCGTCACAAGTTTTGCCGGTGCCGGCTCGTCGCCGTCGCGCAGCGGCGCGGAGAGGCCCAGCCCGGTCAGCAACTGGATCACCGCGCCCCACAGCATGGCCGCGTTGATCCGCAGCCGGCCGCTGGTGTACTGAGCGATCGAGCCGCCGAGCAGCAGGGCGAACCCGATCAGATGGACGTAGAGAAGGATGAGTCTGAGAGCTTCCACGGTCGCCATCCTCCCCTATGAACGACGGATCGTAGTAGTGGGAACCGCCGGCGGGCGCAGATCAGCCGATCAAGCGGTCGCCGTGGGGGTGGAACCCGACAGGGCCGGCTCACCCGGCTGGTCGAGCAGCGGTTGCGGCTCCGCCCGGCTGTCACCGCCGAACGCGACGGCGACCCACCCGGCAAGACTCACCGCGGCCAGGAGCAGCACCGGCAGCGTCACCCGTTGCACCGAGGTCGCCAGCCACCACTGGATGTCGTTCGGGCCGGTGAGGTAGGTCACGATCAGAACGGCCAGGTAGTAGCCGTTGGCCGCCCACACCCAGCCGTCCGCCGCCAGCCCGGCGGCACGGCGTCGCCCGCTCAGGAACAGGGTGCCGAGCAGCGCCACCACCGCGGCGCCCACCAGCACGAGGCCAACCACGTCCCACAGCGCCGCGATGGTGAACTGCAACCGCTCCACCACATCCGCACCCTGGCCACCCGAACTGCCGTTGGTGATGTCCGACTGGGCATCCAGCAGGCGGGCCAGCACCGCCCAGGCACCTCCGGCCAGCACCGGCAGCCAGACCAGCGCGGCTCGCCGCAGGTCGGCGCGGGCCCGCACGGTGACCAGCACGGCGAGACCGGCGGCGGCGATCAGCCCCTCGTTCTTGGTGAGCGCCGCAACGGTCAGCAGCAGCAGCGGCAACAGCGGGCGGCGCAGCGGATCCGGACTGAGCAGCAGGGCCACCACCGCTCCCGCGAAGGCGGCGGACCAGAGCGCGTCGGCGAGCCCGCCGGTCACCGCGTACGGGACGTTCGACCAGGTTGCCAGGCCCACCGCGATGGCCAGCGCCCAGCCCACCCGCGCGGACACCCGACTCAGCGCCCGCCGGACCAGGTACACCAGCATCGCCACCGCGGAGACGGTGACCAGCGCGCCAACGAGCTGGGCGGTACGGAAGTCCGGTTCGACGACGCTCCACACGGCAGCGACGGGCGCGGAGGCCAGTGGCGGATAGTCGGTGTGCGAGAAGACGAAGGCGGGACTGCCGATCGTGGCCCGCGCGTACTCGCTTCCGTTGGCCAAGTAGCCGGCGTGCAGCCACCAGATGGAGTGCGCGTCCCAGCGCGAGGCCGGTTCGAAGATCATGAGGCAGGGCGGGAGCAGCGGCAGCGCGATCAACAGCGCGTGCGACCACCCCCCGTACCGCGCCGGCTCGCCGGGGCGGCGCGACAGCCACCAGGCGCAGGCCGCCCCGGCGGCCAGCACCACTGCGATCCAGAGCGGCAGCGGACCGCCGACGATCAGCATCAGGACCACCGCGACCGTGCTCAGCAGCGCCGCCACCAGGGGCGCGAGAAGCAGGGCGAGGAAGGGGCTGCGCAGTACCGCGAAGGCCAGCGGGAACCCGGCGGCGAGGAGGGCGAGTACGGCGAGAATCGCTGTGGGATCCATGTCGTCAGGCGACCTTCCGTACGACCAGCCGCAAGCCCGGACTGGCCGGCCGCTTCCGCTGCACCGAGGCGACACCCACCGAGTAGTCCCCCGGCGCCCCCTGGACGACCACGCATCCGCGCAGTACGGCGAGCTCACTCAACCGCTGACGCCACAGGTCCTTGTTGGCCCGGGCCGGGGTGAGTGAGATCCGGCTGCCCGGGGGCACCTGCTCGACGAACTGGCGCTGGAGCGCCTCCAGGTCCACCTGGTGCTGGAGGGCGGGGAGGTCGTGTTCCCGGTCACTCATCAGGGCGATGCCACGGCCGGTGGCCGAAACGGCGCCCTGAGCGGTCAGGAGCAGGCAGCCCACCCCGACGAGCGCCACCACGATCCGGGCGATCGTCGTCGGGTTCCGGTGCTTGCTGAACGTCATCGGTCGGCGAGCGTCTTGGCCGCCGTGCTGTCGGGACGACGCCGGGCCCGCTCGCGGCCCAGGATCCACAACGCCTCCACCCCGTCCCGCCAGGTGATTTTCTTGCCCTCGGCGCGACCCCGCGCCCGGTAGGCGATCGGCACGTCGTACGGGCGGATCCGCCGCCGCAGCAGCTTGCCCGTCACCTCGGCCTCCATGCCGAACCCGCGGGACCGGATGTCCAGCGACCGGTACAGCTCCACCGGCATCAGCTTGAAGCAGGTCTCCAGGTCGCCGATGTAGGAATTGAACAAGACGTTCGCCGCCGTGGTCACTCCCCGGTTTCCGACCACGTACCAGAAGCTGTAGGCGCTGTGGCTGCCGAAGGTGCGGTTGCCGTAGACGACCGTCGCGTGCCCCTCCAGCACCGGCGCCAGCAGCTTCGGAATGTCCTGGGGGTCGTACTCCAGGTCGGCGTCCAGGATCACCATGTACTCGCCCCGGGCGCTGTCCACCGCGGTTTTGATCGCCGCGCCCTTGCCCGCGTTGCGCGGGTGCGTCACGACCCGCAGCCGCGCGTCATCCATCCGACCGAGGATCTCCGCGGTCCCGTCCGTACTGCCGTCGTCGACCACCACGATCTCGATGTCACACGGGTACTGCACGGCGAGGGCCTGCTTCAGGGCCTCCGCGACGCGGTCCGCTTCGTTGTAGACCGGCATCAAGATCGACAGTTGCACGAAAGTCTCCCCGGGACAGCACCGGACGGCGGATGAAGGGCGGCTCGCCACCGGCGGCTAGTGAAGCAGGCGCGCCACACGTCCGCTGGCCCGCTCTCGCTGGGCAGCATCGGCGCGGTGCCGAAGCACCCTACCGCGCGCCACCGGAGATCGACCGCCCCCCGGTCTCACCCCTTGACCGCTCCCGAGGTCAGCCCGGAGACGATGTACCGCTGGAGGAACTGGAAGACCAGCACGGTCGGGATCGCGGTCAGCAGGGTGCCGGCGGCGAAGATCCCGAAGTTGGTGTTCCGCTCCGCGCCCTGCAACATGCCCCGCATGCCGACCGCGAGGGTCTTGGCGTCCGTGTCGGTGAGGAAGACGCTCGCCATCAGGAACTCGTTGATGGTGCTGATGAAGGCGAGCAGACCGGCCACCGCGAGAATCGGCGCCACCAACGGCAGCATGATTTGGAAGAAGACCTGGGCGTGCGAGGCGCCGTCCATCGTGGCCGACTCGTCCAACTCGCGGGGCAGGGTGTCGAAGAAGCCCTTCATCAGCCAGGTGTTCACGCCCAGCGCGCCACCCAGGTAGAGCAGCAGCAGGCCCCACGGGGTGTTGAAGCCGATGGCCGGCCACCGGTCGGTGATCGTGCCGAAGATCAGGAAGATCGCCACGATCGCCAGGAACTGCGGGAACATCTGGATCAACAGCAGCGACAGCAACCCCACCCGTCGCCCCCGGAACCGCATCCGCGAGAAGGCGTACGCCGCCAGCGCGGAGAGGAAGACCGAGGCGAACGAGGCACCACCGGCGATGAGCAACGAGTTCAGGAACCAGTGGGCGAACTCGGTGCGCGCGAACAGATCCCCGAAGTTCTCCAACGACACCCCGGCGGTCGGCACCAACTCGGTGGAGGACAGGGTGCCGAGCGGGTTGAGCGCCGCCGAGACGACGAACACGAGCGGGAAGAGACTGAACAGCACGCCGAGCAGGCCGACCAGGTGCCGCCAGCCGACCTGGGCGAACCAGCGGTTCTTCCGTCTCCCCGCGTTGCGGCCGACCGCCTCCGGGCCGTTCGCGCCACCCGTGACGGTGGCACCGGTGAGCGTGGTCACGTGTACACCTCCTCCTGTTGGCGGGTCCGCCGGAAGCTGACCGCGGACACCACTGCGACGATGGCGAAGATGAACAGCGAGATCGCCGCGGCGAAGCCGAACTGGGCGGCCTGACCACCGAACGCCAGCCGGTACGTGTAGGTGATCAGCAGGTCGGTGGCGCCGTTGCTGGGGTTGTCCGCCGGGAACGGCGCGCCCTCGGTGGTCAGGTAGATCGCGTTGAAGTTGTTGAAGTTGAACGCGAACGACGAAATGAGCAGCGGCGAGAGCGCGACCAGCAGCAACGGCAGGGTGACCGCCCGGAACGACTGCCAGCGCGACGCCCCGTCGACCGAGGTGGCCTCGGTCAACTCCCGCGGAATCGCCTGCAACGCGCCGGTGGCCACCAGGAACATGTACGGGTAGCCGAGCCAGAGCTGCACCAGGATCACCGCGGCACGGGCCGACCAGTTCTGCCCGAACCAGTCGACGCTGAGCCCGAACAGGTTGTTGATCAGCCCGAAGTCGGTGTTGAACATGTCCCGCCAGACCAGCAGCATCGCGAAGGACGGCATGGCGTACGGCAGGATCAGCAGGACCCGGTAGAGGTTGGTGCCCCTCATCCGGGGCGAGTGCAGCGCCAGCGCGATCAGCATGCCGAGGATGAACGTGCCGCCGGTGGAACAGATCGCAAAGGCGAAGTTCCAGATCAGCGTGCCGAGAAACGGCCTGGAGATCCGCTCGTCGGTGAGCACCCGGGTGAAGTTGGACAGCCCGACGTTCACCTTCCAACCCTGGGCCAGCCGCTCGCCGTCGGCGGCGACGAACGCACCGACCTCGCCGTCCGCGGTCCAGGTCTTGCCGCTGTCGTTGTCCTTCACGCAGTCGCAGCCCGCGTCGTACGCCCGGACGGCCTTGCCCTCGTACGCGCGGGACAGGCCGGACGAGCGCAGCGCGCCGCCGGCGGTCGGCACCACCAGGTCGGTGATGTCCTTGCTGCGGGCGCTGGCCTGACCGAAGTTCAGCACGGTGTAGCCGTCGGCCGCGGTGACCTTGCCGCCGGGGGCGACGGTGGCCGCGCCGGATTCGAGCCGGCGCAGGCCTCCGGCGTCACCGACGGAGACCGCGCCGGTCCCCGGGTCGGTGATCAGGAAGACCAGGGCGCCGGTGGCCGGGTCGCCAGTGGTGGCGACCGACAGCGGGTACTGGGTGGAACCCGGAACCTGCTTCACCGATGAGCTCTGGATCGCGACGATCGCGTCGTCCTTGCTGCCGCGGTGGCCGTCGCCGAAGTTCGTGAAGGCCGTGCTCGCGGTGTAGAGCACCGGCACGATCTGGAAGGCGATCAGGAAGAGCGTGCCGGGGATGAGGTACTTCGCCGGGACGTGCCGGCGGCCCACGTACAGATAGAACAGCGCGGCGGTGGTCAGCACCAGCACCGCCAGCCCGACCCACATCTCGGCCTCGACGAGCGGGAAGGCCGCCCAGATCGCGATCCCGGCCACCAGGCCGAGCAGGATCACCTTCGCGGCGAGGCCGGCCGCGGTGATCGGCGCGTGGTTCCGCGCGGTACGGGACGTGTGCGGGGACCCGGTGCCGACGGGCCCCCGGCCCGGGGTCTGCTGGGCAGACCCCGGGCCGGACAGCGGTGTGCTCATTACTTGATCGAACCGGCGATCGTCTTGCCGGCCGCGGTGACCGTGCTGGTCGGGTCGGCGCCGCCGATGACGGCGGCCTCGGCCTTGCCGAACGGGTCCCAGATCGCGGCCATGGCCGGGATGGCCGGGAGCACCTGGCCGTTCCTGCCGGCCTCGACGAACTTGGCCAGGTCCGGGTCGCTGCCCTTGACCTGGTCCAGCGCGGCGGTCAGCGCTGGCGGGCGCGGGTCGGCCTGGTAGAGCGCCACGGCCAGTTCCGGCTTGGTGACGTAGTTGGCGACGAACTCCTGGGCGAGTGCCTTGTTCTTGCCCTTGGCGGCGACGTAGAAGGACTGGACGCCCACGAACGGCGCGGCCGCCTTGCCACCGGCGAAGCCGGGAACGGCGGAGACGTCGTACTTGATGCCGGCCTTCTTCACGTCCGCGGTGGCCCACGGCCCGGAGACCAGGAAGGCGCACTTCTTGCCGGTGAAGGTGGCGGTCGAGTTGGTGTCGGCGATCGAGCGCTTCAGCACGCCCTCGCCCTTCTCGCCGAGCGCGGCGATCTTCTTGAACGCGGCGATCGACTCCGGCTTGCCCACGCCCAGGTCCTTCGGGTCGTAGTCGCCGTTCGCGGTGGTGCCGAAGAGGTAACCGCCGGCCGAGGAATACAGCGGGTAGATGTGGTACGCGTCGCCCTTTTGGCCAACCTGGAGGCAGAGCGTCTCGGTGACCTTCTTCTGCGCCTTGAGCTGCTTGCCGGTGGCGACCAGTTCCTCGATCGTCTTCGGCGCCTCGGGGGCCAGGTCGGTGTTGCGGATCAGCGCCAGGTTCTCCTGGGCGTAGGGCACGCCGTAGAGCTGGCCGTTGAACGTGACGGCCTTGACGGCGGTCTCGTTGAAGGCGGCCTTCTGCTCGTCGGACAGCTGCACGGGGTCGATGGCACCGTTCTGGACCAGGTTGCCGATCCAGTCGTGCGCGCCGATCACCACGTCCGGGCCGCCGCCCTGGCTCGACACGGTCACGAAGTTGTTCTGGAGGTCCTCGTTGGGGACGGCCTGCACCTCGACGGTGACGCCGTTCTCCTGGCCGAACTTCTCCGTGAACGGCTTGAGGGCGGCCGTGCGCTTGTCGTCCGCCCAGATCACCAGTTTGCCGCCGGCAGCCTTGGGGGTGTCCTTCGCGGCCGGCTTGTCGCTGTCGCCACCACAACCCGAGGCGGCGAGCGCCAGGGCGAAGAGGGCGACCACACCCGCGGTACGGATGCGCATCGGTGCTCCTGTCGTCATGGCGGGTCCGCCGGGGGAAGGGCGGCCCGCCAGTGGAAACCTGTGGAAGTTCTTGCCAACCGGCGCATGGATGCTGCGCCGCTGCTCTCGCATGTTGCGGGGACGTTAGCAAGACATTGCAAGTAATGGAAGGGCTTGCAGGGCGCCCCGCAAAAACTTGCCGGTGGGCTAAAGTGCCGCCATGCGCGCTCGACTGTCCGACATCGCCCAACAGGCCGAAGTCAGCGAGGCCACGGTGTCGCGGGTGCTCAACGACCGCCCCGGCGTGGCCCCGGAGACGCGGCAGGCCGTCCTCACCGCCCTCGACGTGCTCGGGTACGAGCGTCCGGCCCGGCTGCGGAAGCGCAGCGCCGGGCTGGTCGGCCTGGTGGTGCCGGAGCTGGACAACCCGATCTTTCCCGCCTTCGCCCAGGTCATCGAGTCCACTTTGGCGCAGAGCGGGTTCACCCCGGTGCTCTGCACCCAGACCGCCGGCGGCGTGACCGAGGACGAGTACGTGGAGATGCTGCTGGACCGGCAGGTCTCCGGGATCGTCTTCGTCTCCGGCCTGCACGCCGACACGGCGGCCAACCACGACCGCTACCGGGCGCTGCTGGCCCGACCGCTGCCGGTCGTGATGATCAACGGGTACGTGCCCGGCATCGGCGCGCCCTTCGTCTCCTGCGACGACCGGGAGGCCGCCGAGCTGGCCGTCGCCCACCTGGTCGCGCTCGGGCACCGGCGGATCGGCCTGATCACCGGCCCGGACCGGTTCGTCCCGGTGCAGCGCAAGGTTGCCGGCTGGCGCTCCGCGATGACCCGGCTGGCCGGCGTCGCCGAGGCCGACCTGGGCCCACTGGCCGAGCTGTCACTGTTCGGAGTGGAGGGTGGCGAGGCGGCGGCCGGCCGACTGCTCGACCGTGGCGTCACCGGCGTGGTCTGCGGCTCCGACCTGATGGCGCTCGGCGCGATCCGGGCCGCCCGCCAACGCGGCCGCAACGTGCCCGACGGCCTCTCCGTGGTCGGCTACGACGACTCGCCGCTGATGGCCTTCACCGACCCGCCGCTGACCACCATGCGGCAGCCGGTCACCGCGATGGCGGTGGCCGCCGTCCGCGCCCTGGTGGACGAGATCAACGGCCACGGCGCCCCGCACTCGGAGTACCTGTTCCGCCCGGAGCTGGTGGTGCGCGGCTCCACCGCTGTCGCGCCGACCTCCGCACGCCTTTCTTACGCAAGATCTGCTTGACTCTTGCAACGACGGACCGGCATATTGCTCGAATGATCAGCACTGCCACCCCGCCGCCCGCCACCGACGACGACTGGTGGCGCGCCGCGGTCGTCTACCAGGTCTACGTCCGCAGCTTCGCCGACAGCGACGGCGACGGCACCGGCGACCTCCAGGGCATCCGGCAGCGCCTGCCGTACCTGCGCGACCTCGGGGTGGACGCGCTCTGGCTGACACCGTTCTATACCTCGCCGATGATCGACGGCGGGTACGACGTGGCCGACTACCGGAACGTCGACCCCATGTTCGGCACCCTCGACGACTTCGACGCGATGATCACCGACGCGCACGCCCACGGCCTGCGAATCATCGTCGATCTGGTGCCCAACCACACCTCCAGCGCCCACCCCTGGTTCACCGCCGCGCTCGCCGCCGGCCCCGGCTCACCGGAACGGGCCCGCTACCTCTTCGCCGACGGCCAGGGCGCGCACGGCGAGTTGCCCCCGAACGACTGGGAGAGCATCTTCGGCGGCCCCGCCTGGACCCGGATCGCGGACGGTCAGTGGTATCTGCACCTGTTCGACCCGTCGCAGCCGGACCTGAACTGGCGCCACCCGGAGGTCCGCGCCGAGTTCGAGGACGTGCTGCGGTTCTGGCTGGACCGGGGCGTGGACGGATTCCGGATCGACGTGGCACACGGCATGATCAAGGCGGAAGGGCTGCCGGACGTCGGCTTCAGCTCGATGACCACCGGCCAGCGCCAGGTCGAACTGCTCGGCAAGGGCCGGCTGCCCTACTTCGACCAGGACGAGGTGCACGAGATCTACCGGGCCTGGCGCCCCATCCTGGACAGCTACCCGGGCGGTCGGATGGCGGTCGCCGAGGCGTGGGCCGAGACGCCGCAGCGGCTGGCCCGCTACATCGGCCCGGACGAGCTGCACCAGGCGTTCAGCTTCGACTTCCTCGACGCCACCTGGTCGGCCGACTCGTTCCGCAAGGTGATCGACACGGCGTTGGCCGAGGCGGCCGTCGTCGGGGCGCCGACCACCTGGGTGTTGTCCAACCACGACAAGCAGCGGCACGTCACCCGGTACGGTGACGGCGCCGAAGGGCTGCGCCGAGCCCGTGCCGCGAGCCTGCTGATGCTCGCCCTGCCCGGCTGCGCCTACCTCTACCAGGGCGAGGAACTGGGCCTGCCGGAGGTCCTCGACCTCCCCGACGAACTGCGCCAGGACCCGGCGTTCCTGCGCACCGGCGAGAGCCGCGACGGCTGCCGGGTGCCCATCCCGTGGAGCGGCGAGTTGGCCCCGTACGGCTTCGGGCCGGCCGGGAGCGAGCTGAGCTGGCTACCCGCCCCTGCCCTCTGGCAGGCGCTGTCGGTCACCGCGCAGACCGGCGTGCCCGGCTCCACCCTTGAGCTGTACCGGGCCGCGCTGCGGATCCGCCACGTTCACCCCGCGCTCGCCCTCGGCGCCGACGGGGTCACCTGGCGGCAGAGCGAGCCGGGCGTGCTGGCCTTCTCCCGCGCCGCCGGCGCAACCCTGCTGACCTGCGTGGTCAACTTCGGCGGCGGCCCGGTCCTGATCGACGGGTACGGGCAGCCGCTGGTCGCCAGCGACGAGCTCACCGAGCAGGGCTCCGGCCACCTGCTGCCAATTGACGCGGCAGTCTGGTTGGAACAGCGCTGAACGGGTAACCCGTTCTCGACCTGGTCGTTCGTCGTGCCCCGCGCCGACGGGCGACTGGGCTACCGACCCCTTGTGGTGGGGGGTGAGGTGCCGCCGGCGCCACGCGGAGTCCGCTCCGTGTGGCGCCGGTGTCCGTTTCTGGCAAATCCCGGTCGTTACTTCGCGGTGAGCAACGCCGCGATCCGGGTGAAGCCGGCACGTACCTCGGCCTCGTTCGGCGGCTCGGCGGGCTCACCGTGGCCCGCCTCGTCGGCTGCCGCGTCCAACTCCTCGTCGATCACGTCCTCGAAGTCCCCGTACAGGTCGGCCCCCTCCACCTGGCGGGCCTCGTCCTCGGCGGCGACCTGCGCGGCGGCGATCTCGCTGCGGATCTCGTCGGCGGACAGCGCCGGCAGCAACGGCTCCACCACGGCCATCAGCTGTTCATCGGCCACCACCGCCTCGGCCAGGGCCAACGCGTGCGGCCGCTCGTACGGCCCGCAGACCACCGGCTCCCACTCGTCGAGATCACCGAGCGGACCGAAGGTGATGATCCACGGCAGGCCGAGGAGCGGCGAGTCCGCCGGCAGGTCCAGTGTCATGAGTGCGCCCACCGGCTCATCATGGTCCGCGAACGCGAGCGCCGACGTCGTTCTTCTCAGTTATCGCCCGTCCGACGGTCGATCGGCAGCCGGTCAGCCGGGGCGGACAGCGTCCAGGGCGGCGCGGACCAGGGCAAGCGCGGTGGCCGACGGCACGCCAAGCCGGGCCGCCTCCGCCGCGTACCCGGCCGCCGCCCGCTGCAACCGGTCGACGGCGTCGTCCCGCCCGGGGGCGACGAAGGTGCCGTTGCGTCCCCGGGTCTCCAGCAACCCGGCCGTCTCCAACTCCCGGTAGGCGCGGGCCACCGTGTTCGCGGCCAACCGCAGGTCGGCGGCCAGCTGCCGGACGGTGGGCAGTCGGCTGCCCACCGGCAACCGGCCGTCGCCGATCAGCTCGGCAAGCTGCACGCGCACCTGTTCGTACGGGGGCACCGACGAATCCGGGTCGACCGAGATCACCACCTGCGCATCTCCCGTCATCAGCCCGCACCGCCCGGCGTACCGGGGTCGATGCCCTCGTCGACATCCTTCGGTGGCGCGGGGGTCTCCGCCAGGTCGACGACCCGGCCGGTGGTGCTGGTCGCGAGGAGCGCCGCGCCGAACAGCACCAGCTGGTTGAGCAGGTAGAGGTAGAGCAGCAGACCGACGGCGCCGGCCACCACTGTGTACGCCGGATTCCGCTCGGTACGCACCACGTAGTACCGCCCCACCGTGTTCAGCAGCGTGATTCCGACCGCCACCAGCACCACCACCGGGCGCAGCCGGGACCGGCTCATCCGCAGCCGGGGCACGGCGAGCAGCAACGCGGTGGCCAGCACGGTGTTGACCAGCACGCTGAGCACCGCGCTGATCGTGGTCAGACCCACCGACCCGGTGCTGCGGAGCAGGAAACGCAGCAGCGACTCCAACGCGTCCACCGCCGCGACCGAGACGCCGAGCAGCACGAAGATGCCGATCATCACGCCCAAGTCGACGAGCCGCCGCACCACCAGATTGCCCGGTTGCTGGTTGAGCCGGTACATCAACCGCTGCGAGGACCGAATGGCCTCCACCCAACCGATCCCGGTGAAGACCAGGATGACCAGGCCGACCACACCCACCGTGCCGCTGGACCTGGCGATCTGCTCGGCGTCCAGGAACGGCAGGTTCTCCTTGAGGAAGCCGGCAGCAGCCGCGCTCACCTCGTCGTTGTCCTCCAGGATGGCGCCAAAGATCGAGTACGCGACCAGGGCCAGCGCGAACACCGCGAAGAAGCCGTAGTAGGCGATCGCGGCGGCCAACCGCCCGGCCAGCACCTCGGCGTACAGCGCGCCGGCCCGCCACACATGATCAAAAAGCCCCGACTGGTGGCGCGCGGCGCTCACCCAGCGGTCGATGCCCGCCTCGATCCGGCCGATCACGTTCACGCGGTCATCCTCGCCGAACTCCGACCGCTGTAGTGACAACGGCTTCCGATGCTCGCCGGCCGGCGCGTCGCCGACGGCTCAGGTGCCGAGGCAGAAGTCCCGGCGCGGCTGCCACCGGGCCTGCCCGCTGTGCGAGAACAGGGTGAACGCGTCGACCTCGAACATCGCGGAGAAGTCGGCCAGATCCTCGTACACCTTGTCCAGGGCCTCCGGTGCCACGTCCTGGGCCACGGTGACGTGCGGATGGTACGGGAACCGGAGTTCGCGGTGCAGACCCGGCGCCGAGGCGATGGCAGCGGCCAACAACTCGCATTCGCTGATCCCGGCGGCCACCGCGACGAACACCACCTGGGTGACCGGACGGAACGTGCCGGTGCCCCGCAGGTGCAGTGTGAACGGCAGGTGCGCGGCGGCGACGGCCGCCAGGTGCCGCTCGACCGCGGGCAGGTTGGCCGACCGGATCTCGGTGGGACCGAGCAACGTCACGTGCGCGGGCACCGCCAGCGGATCACCCGCCTCGACCCGCCGCCGGGTGAGCTGGGCACCCCACGGCTCAGGGATGTCCACCGCGATGCCGATCTGGATGGTGTCGCCGGTCGGCGGCACCCCGCCACTGCGATCCACGCTTCGCGCCGCCCCTCCGACCACCGACCCGTTCACCCGTACCCGGAGCTACTCGCCGCGCACGGGCGGGAAGAACCCCACCCGCTCGTACGCGGACCGCAGGGTCGTCGCGGCCACCGCACGGGCCTTCTCCGCACCGGCCGCGAGGAGCTTGTCCAGCTGCGCCGGATCGTCGAGGTAGGCGCGGGTGCGCTCCTGGATCGGACGGACGAAGTCCGTCACCACCTCGGCCAGCTCCTTCTTCAGGTCGCCGTAGCCGCGGCCCGCGTACGCGGCTACCAGCTCGTCGATGCTGCGGCCGCTGAGCGCCGAGTGGATGGTCAACAGGTTGGACACGCCAGGCTTGGTCTCGGCGTCGAAGACGATCTCCCGACCGGTGTCGGTCACCGCCGAACGGATCTTCTTGGCGGACCGGGCCGGGTCTTCGAGCAGGTCGATGATGCCGGCCGGCGAGGATGACGACTTGGACATCTTCGCGGTCGGGTCCTGCAAGTCGGTGATCTTGGCAGTGTCCTTGACGATGTGCGGCGCGGGCACCGTGAACGTCGCGCCGAACAGCGAGTTGAAGCGCTGCGCCAGATCCCGGGAGAGCTCCAGGTGCTGGCGCTGGTCCTCGCCGACCGGCACCGCGTTGGCCTGGTAGAGCAGGATGTCGGCGGCCTGCAGGACCGGATAGGTGAACAGCCCGACGCTGGCCCGCTCGTTCCCCTGCTTCTGCGACTTGTCCTTGAACTGGGTCATCCGGCTGGCCTCGCCGAAGCCGGTGATGCAGCCGAGCACCCAGGCCAGCTGCGGGTGCTCGGGCACCTGCGACTGGACGAAGAGGGTGCTGCGTTCCGGGTCGAGCCCGACCGCGAAGAGCTGGGCCGCGGCCACCCGGGTCCGCTGGCGCAGCAGCGCCGGGTCGTGCCCCGCGGTGATGGCGTGCAGGTCCACCACGCAGTAGAACGCGTCGTGGGTGTCCTGTAGTGCCACCCAGTGCCGCACCGCGCCCAGATAGTTGCCGAGATGGAACGAGTCGGCTGTCGGCTGGATGCCGGAGAAGACGCGGGGCCGGGCGGGAACGTCGGACATGGCGATAATTCTGTCAGCAAGCAACCCGGTCCGTCATGACGGGCCGGCGGGTCGGCTCCGGCCCGCCGGTGCCGGGGTGCTGACCTCGCGTGGTTCGCCCGCACCGACCCGGCGCGCCGGCCCGACCGAAAGCCGGCGATGCTGCCCGGTCATCGCCTCCCGGGCCTGCTCGGAACCGCCAGCCGCCACCGGCGCGACGTCCTGCCCGCGGCACTGCTCGGTGCGCGGCTCCCGGCGCTGCTCGGTGCTGCGGGCGGCGGAGACGGCGAGTCGGGCCACCCGGCGGCCGTCCAACGTGAGCACCCGCAGCAGCCAGCCGGCCGGCGGCTCGGCCGGATCGGCGGTGCCGACGTCGACGGGTTCACCGGGCACCGGCACCTCGTCGCCGGTCACCGGCAGCCTGCCCAGCGCGGCCATGACGAACCCGCCCACCGTCTCGTACGGTCCGGCGGGTAGTGCCACCCCGGTCCGCTCGGCGAAGTCAGCGAGGTTGAGGCGGCCGTCCACCACGGCGGGCAGGCCAGCGTGCACCGGGTCCGGGGTGGCGTCGTACTCGTCGTGGATCTCGCCGATCAACTCCTCGATGAGATCCTCCAGGGTGACGATCCCGGCCGTGCCGCCGTACTCGTCGACCACCACCGCGAGGTGCTGGCCCTCCCGGCGCATCTCGGTCAGCGCGGCGAGCACCCGTTTGCTGCCGGGGAGCCGCTTCACCTCCCGGGCCAACTCGCCGACGGTGACGCACGGGTCGGCGTCCGGGCGCAGCAGCACGTCCCGGAGGTGTACGAAGCCGACCACGTCGTCATGGGTGCCGTCGGTTACCGGGTAGCGGGTGTGCGTCTCGGCGCGGACCAGTCGGGCGGCTTCGACGATGGTCAGCCGGGCCGGGAGGAAGACCACCTCGGTGCGCGGCATCATCACCTCGCGGATCAGACTGGCGCCGGCCACCAGGACCTCGTCGATGATCCGCCGCTCGTCCGGGTCGAGCACCGTGTTCGCCGCGACCAGGTCGCGCAGATCGGCCTCGGAGATGCGCTCCCGGCCGGCCGTCGGACCGGTCCCGAGCAGATCGGTGACGAGTCGGGTGGCACCATCCGCGGCGCGGACCAGCACCCGGGCGACGGCCCGGGCGACCGGCCCGGGGTCGCGGCGGGGTTGTGCCCGCGCGCTTCGCCGGAGCCCGGTACGGGCCACTTCCCGCATGACAGAGATGGTAGACACCGTGGGCCCGCCGCACCGGGGATCGCGCGGAGCGGCCGGCAGATGTTCGGCTCTGTTTAATCATGAGAGATTATGATGGAATGGGGTTGCCGGTGGTATCGGCGAGGGTGCCGACCACCGCCCTAGTGTGATCACCGAAAGGCCACGTCCCGGGCGGGCCAGGCAGGAGGCAACGACGTGAAACTGCTCGTCACCGGGGGCGCCGGCTTCATCGGGAGCGTGGTGACCCGGATGCTGCTCGACGCGGGCCACCAGGTCGTCATCCTGGACGACCTGCGCACCGGCCACCGCGAAGCCCTCGCCCCGGACGCCACCCACGTCGAGGCGTCCATCCACGACGCCGCCCGCGTCATCACCGCGGACGCCGGCTTCGACGGGGTGCTGCACTTCGCCGCCCTGATCGCCGCCGGCGAGTCGATGGTCAAGCCGGAGCTGTACTGGCAGAACAACACCGTCGGCACGCTCGCCCTGATCGACGCGGTCCGGGCAGCCGGGGTGCCCCGGATGGTCTTCTCCTCCACCGCCGCCGTCTACGGCAACCCCACCGAGCTGCCCATCACCGAAAACGCGGTCAAGGCGCCCACCAACACGTACGGCGCCACCAAACTCGCCGTCGACATGGCACTCACCTCCGAGGCGATCGCGCACGGGCTGGCCGCCGTGTCGCTCCGCTACTTCAACGTGGCCGGGGCCCACCTCGACGGCGACATCGCCCTCGGCGAGCGGCACGACCCGGAGACGCACCTGATCCCGATCGCGCTGGACGTCGCCGCCGGCCGGCGGGAGAAGCTCCAGCTCTTCGGGGACGACTACCCGACCGTCGACGGCACCTGCGTCCGCGACTACATCCACGTCGCCGACCTGGCCCGCGCGCACCTGCTGGCGTTGGACGCGGCCACCAGCGGCCTGCACCGGATCTACAACCTGGGCAACGGCAACGGCTTCACCAACCGCCAGGTCGTCGACGTGGTCCGCGAGGTCACCGGGCACCAACTGCCCGTCGAGGTCGCCCCCCGCCGCGAGGGCGACCCGGCCGAGTTGGTCGCATCGTCCGCGCTGGCCCGCGACGAGCTGGGCTGGGTGCCGCAGAAGCCGACCCTGCACGACATGGTCGGGGATGCCTGGGCGTTCTACCGCACGCACATCCTTGGGCAGTCATGACCCACCCCACCGGCGACGTCGCCGAGCGGGCCGCGGCCGGCTTCTCCGCGCAGTTCGGCGGCCAGGCATCCGGCCGCTGGGCGGCCCCCGGCCGGGTCAACCTGATCGGCGAGCACACCGACTACAACGAAGGCTTCGTGCTGCCGTTCGCGCTGCCGATGCGTACCGTCGTCGCGGCCGACCGGCAGGACGGGGAGCACTGGACGGTCTGGTCCGAACTCACCGGCGAGGCGATCACCTTCGGCGCGGACGACGTCGCCGAGCCGGGGCGGGTCACCGGCTGGGGCGCGTACGTCGCGGGTGTGGTCTGGGCGCTGCGCGAGGCCGGGCATCCGGTGCCGGGGGCCCGGCTGGCGATCGCGTCCGACGTGCCGCTCGGTTCCGGGCTCTCCTCCTCGGCCGCGCTGGAGTCGGCCGTGCTGGCGGCCCTGCTCGACCTCGGCGGGCTGGAGCTTGCCCCGGCGCTGCAACCCCGGCTGGCTCAGCGGGCGGAGAACGTCTACGTGGGCGCGCCGACCGGCATCATGGACCAGTCCGCCGCAATCCGTTGCCGCGCGGGGCACGCCCTCTTCCTCGACTGCCGTGACGAGTCGATCGAGCACATCCCGTTCGACCTGGGCACCGCCGGGCTGGCCGTGCTGGTCATCGACAGCCGGGCGCCGCACCGCCACGCCGACGGGGAGTACGCGGCCCGCCGCCGCTCCTGCGAAGCCGGGGCCAGTGCGCTCGGCGTCGCCGCGCTGCGAGACGTGAGCATCAACCAGCTCGACGCCGCGCTGGCGCAGCTCGACGACGAGGAGACCCGGCGACGGGTCCGGCACGTGGTGACTGAGGACCAGCGCGTACTGGACACGGTCGCGCTGCTCCGCGCCGCCCGGGTGCGCGACATCGGCCCACTGCTGACGGCCTCCCACGTCTCGATGCGGGACGACTTCGCGATCACCGTGCCGGAGGTCGACACCGCGGTCGAGGCGGCGTTGGCGGCCGGCGCGCTGGGCGCCCGGATGACCGGCGGCGGCTTCGGCGGATGCGTGCTCGCGCTGGTCGAGGTTGACCGGGCCGATGCGGTAGCCGCCGCCGTGACCGACGCGTACGCGGAGCGAGGTTTCACCGCCCCCGGCACCGTGACAGTTTTCCCCTCCCCCGGGGCCACCCGCCTGCCCTAACCCCCACCCCCCACCCGGCCCCCACCCTCACCCCAGACGGTGATCAAGAAGTTTGCGTCAATTCGAGCCCGCATCCTGACGCAAACCTCTTGATCACCCGGCCGGGCCGGGGCGCGGGTGGGCCGGGGCGCGGGTGGGCCGGGCCGGGGCGCGGGTGGGCCGGGCCGGGGTGCGGGTGGGCCGGGCCGGGGCGCACGGTACGCGTGACCAAGCGTGCTCGACGCACCCGCAACTCCGTGCCCGCCGTGGCGATCGCCGGCTACACCAACGCCGGCAAGTCCAGCC